>NZ_FNDI01000038.1:0-17529 GCF_900100565.1 Paraburkholderia steynii
ACCCGATATCTGCTGAGGCGACCATTTCCAGTCCAGCAGCGTGAGGACAATACGCCATGTAACACCTTGCGGGTCGAGCTTGGCGGGGCGTCGGGCAGCGGCACGTCGTGCGACGCTTAGCGCCTGGGCCGGCATCGAAGCATAGTGCTCGGGTCCGCTGTTGCGCGCCAGTTCACGGCTCACAGTTGCAGGTGAGCGCTTAAGCATACGGGCCATGGCCCGTATGCTTGAACCTTGCAGACGCAGGCTGGCGATCGTCAGCCGCTCTTCTGGCTGGAGTTGTCGATATCGTTTTTCCATGGCAACACCTTAAACGAGTCGGGGTGTTGCACTTCAGATTTGAAAACTCGAGCTTTTATCTTCGCCGCCCTCGCTCGAAGCGAACTGATCGCGCTAATTACAGCAAGCAACGAGAGAACGAGCGAGGCGCCTTGACCTGTGATCGCCGCGGCAAGCTGAGCGCTCTCGCGCTGGAGATCGACGGTCGTCGTGGCATTGCTTGCACGCACGAACGCTGCGTGGAGTCCTTTTAGAGCAGCGTCAAACCCCTCTATCCCCTCACACAGGAAGTAAGCGTCGAGGCCGACATTGACGACAGGAATCATCTGCGCGATCATCGCTCCGACCATCTTCGCCGCAGTCTCTCGCGCGTTATCTTTGATGGCTCGCCAAGCACGTTTCCCGGCCTCGCTGAAGTAGTCGCTCTCGTACGCCCATAGCATTGCCTGAATAACCCTGGCATTTTGATCCAACCCTGCGATTGATCCGTCATTTTCGCTCACGCCGACCGCATGCTCTGCTTCGGCTCTCTGCCAGATTGGGATAAATGTAAGCACTGACGCCAGCGATGCTATGTTGTTGGTGATGAAGGCGACGCGTTGCAGGTCGTTGAGGATTTCGTCACTCGACAGATCGGGCTGTGAAGGTCCGAACGCACGGATTTTTCCGGGGATCGCCATTACAGCCGCGCGCCCGCTCTTCACGTAATCCTTGTACGTCGCCTGAAACGTAGAGTCGATTTTGACCTTGCCCGTGGACACATCATCGCTCAGGTCCTGAGCGACTCGCTCCCAGAACTCATAGAAGGAGAATTCGGCCTGCGTCCGCGCGTATTCAATCCAGCCGAGAGCAAAGTCCCTTGTTGCGTGCGGCTTCGGCCATTCCGCATGCCGCAACTCCAATTCGAATGGTACTTTGCTCCCCACGGCTTCAGCGAAGGTACGGGCGAGTCCCCACCATAGTAGCGAGGACGGGAGCCGTTTCGATAGCGCTGCGCCATATTTGGCGTCCGCATCGAGCCGCTCCCTGATGCTCTTCATATCCACCTCGAGCCTCAGCGCGTCCCGAACTCTCGCAGCCCAGGTCAGCGGGAAGACGTGCGGAAAGCGATCGACTATATCCAACCCAAGTCTTGCCATCGTATCGAGTTCGGTCAACGCGGCTCTGTCCGATTCGGCAATGTAGACGTCAAGTTCCTTCATGCTCGCGAACCTGTCCGCCGACTTGCGTCCGAGCAACAGACCCAAACGTTCGCTGTAGATGGCTTGACCGGAATTGCCTGCGTCCTTCCATGCATCCCTGGACCGAAATGCTTCATCGAGGGCATCCTTCAGCTTCTGGCTGATCGCGCTGGCGTCGTCGGACGGGCTTCGCTGAATCAGTCGACCATTTGTGCCTGGCGCGACGGGGCCCGGCCCAGACCCTGATTGCTGCAGCACATGGGTCAGCTCATGCGCCATGAGCCTTCGCCCTTCATTCGATTCAGGCGAAGGTTGTCCTCTGCCGAGCACAATGCTTCGACCCACCGTATACGCCCTGGCATGTATCGCTCGTGCTGTTGCTACTGCTCGCGCGTCCGAATGCGTGCGCACTTCTCCGAAATCCGCTCTGAACCGTGGCTCAAAAAAAGCACGCGTCGCTGCTGGCAACGGTTGCCCCCCTTCCTTCCTAGCGAGAATGCTATGCGATATCGAAGGCGAAATCGCTCGATCTGCAGAAGATTCTTCCTCTGGTTGACGCTTGATGCTCTTCGCTTCCTCCTCGCAATGCGTGCAGCGCCGCTGGACGATTGCGCTACGCACGTCTTTCACGGAATTCGACTTGCCTGAATATAACGATCCCGGCTCCGGCATGCGCATGACTGCCTCCGCCACGCGCTCCGCTTCCTTCTCAGAGGGATCATCCGGATGACTGATCGAGAGCTGCTGCCCTGGCGAGGCGCTACTAGCTGACGCTCCAGCGGATGGACTCTTCCGCGCAACCATCGGAGCAGCAAGCGCCTGCGTACCGGCATTCCCCAGCCGCTGCTGCAAGGCTTGCGCGGCCGACACCGGAGCCACTGCCGCGACAGGTGAGCCAACACGCGAAGCAGTTGGAGCACGCCGTTCAGCAGTGACCGGCTTGCGCGCCAGCGAACGTTCCTGGGTCATCGCTCACCCCGGAGACCCTACGCTTCCGACTTCGGCGCATTCGGCTTCGACCGTCTCCCCGGATTGGAACCTTGTGTCGCCGGGTCCTCAGTTGCTGTCGTGTACGAGCCGGACTCTCCTCCCATAGCTGTGGTTGTCGCCGCCCCCGCCGCGCGCTTCTTCCGCGCCTCCTCCTCCGCCTCAATGAACACCTGCGGATCCCGCATCAACATCGGCCGGGTATAGCGCCGCACGCGATGATCAGCCTTCCATTCCGGATGCTCCGGGTTGTCGCTCGTCTGCTTCAATCGCGCGAGCACAACGCAATCACACCCGCAGCTTTGACAATTTTCTTCCGTGCAGCCACATATCCCCGCGTAGTGATTCTTGTAGCAAGGGTGTTCCGGATTGACGCACCAGCACTTGTCGCCCGCCACCGCTTGCAGCGGATCCTTATCAGGCTCCTCGCTTCCGCACGCGCACTCCGGCCGCGCGCGCACGATGCGGATCTCGAACCAATCGCGCTCCCGCGTGCATGCGGACGTCACGTCTCCCTCGTCGGAAGCGCACATCGCCGTGCGTGGCGAGCAGCATTTCTCCGTGCGGCACAACACCACCCACAGCTCCTTTGGGATGTCCTTACTGCACTGCTCCTCTATCGTCAGCGTCTTTGCCCTGGGCAGATAAATAGGATCGCCCTGACAGTCGAGTGCGAGACCGCAGTCGACCGTTACGATGACCTTGCCGCACTTCACATCAGGCTTGACCAACAGCCCGCACACCACGCCCGAGCCGAAGAATGAGCGGAACAACAACCGGCTCAGGTCGCGCGTGTAGAGGTTCAGCTGTTCCAGGTCATCGTGCTCCAGGAGCATGCCGGGGCCGAACTTCGCACGTAGCAGCACCGAGGGTTCCGAAGCACGGGCGACAGGCTCTTTGTTCGCGTTCATGGCTCAGACTCCTTGAACTGGGTTCGTACCGTCGTGGCCAGGCACGCGAGTCTGCGTGCCGCTGGGTTCGACGTTGAAGCTCGAATAAAAGGTGCCGCCCGGCGTGCCATTGCCGGTCGGAGCCGGGATGCAGCCGACGGCGTTGGCATCGACCGCCTGGCCATTGCAGTCGATGATGAAGTCGCCCCGGACCTCGATCTCCACGGTCGTCTGATTCTGATTGAAGATCCGCTTGCGGCTCAGGATCGCGTCGCTTACCCAGCCGCTGTCGACCACCAGCGTGGCCCGCTTGACCAATCCGGTCTGCGGGCCCGGCGCATCGATGGTCTCGATCTCGATGATCGGCACACGCCGGACTTCACCCCAACCCGCTTCGCTCTCGGACGCGATGATGGTCATCGAGAAGCAGTCGGTCCGAACCGTGTCCTTGCGTACCGGCCGCGAAAATTCCACCCAGTACTTGGAAGTCGGATTCCGGCCGCTATCCACAGGCGTTTCCGTGCCGAACGATTTGCTGAACTCGGTCCATTTGATCAATTCTTTGCAACGATGCCAGGGCCCCCAGCCAATCGCGCTGATGCGAGTGAGGTCACAACCGCGGATGAGATCGAACAGCAGGTCGTTGCGCTTCACTAGCCGACGCGGGCCACAATCGTCCACCCATGTGTCGAACTGCCAGCCGTCGCAGTCACCGGCCTTCAGGCGCACGCAAGCCAGTGCAACGCCGTTGCACAGGTCGATGCCCACGGGTCCGCACGGCTCGTCCACTTCGCGCAACCGGCCGCATTCAGACATGGAGAGCGCGCTCAGATGCTCGCACAAACACTGGCATCCGCCGCGCCGTACGGGACTGCCCGCAGCCCTCGTCTCGGCGGCCAGAACGCCGGCGTCCTTGTCGCAATCGTCCCTTTTCGCCTCCTGTGCCGCTTGCTGTTCGCAACACGGGCCGGTGGCGCAGTCGCACTCCAGCTCGCAAGCGTGAGGTTCGCAGCACGCGCTGCATGCGATGCGGCGCAACGAGTAACGCACGGTCTCGCAGATCTGCTCCCATTCCCGCCGCTCGCAACTGCAGGGGTCCGCCACCGTCACCGGGCCGACGTTCCGTTCCGCATAATGCGCGCTGAGAAGCCAGCAGGACTGTTCCTGCTGGTTCGGATCGGTCTGGCCCGCCGCAAGATAGCTTCCTTCCGGAGGCCTGTCGATCACCGCACCCTTGGCGTCGAGCAACGTCACGTCGTTCACACCGATCGTCTCGGGGCGCACCTGTACCAGCTCGCGGCCGCACACATCGAGGGCGAGGCCAAGGCCGATTTCGAGCCGCCCCGAACCGCCTCCGTTACCCCGTCGCGCCTCGGGCTGCACGGCATAGCCATACACCACGCCCCAGCCATGAATCGCCTGGTTCAACAGGCGGCGGCGCTCGAGCAAATAGGCCTGCTCCACCGAGAACGCATCCGCGGTGAGTCGCTTGCTCCGGAAGTAGCGGTTACGCAGGCCCGAGTCGCATGGCGCGTCGGAACAGCAAACTTGGCCGCCGGTTCCACGCTGCATGGGTCTTGAAGCATCGATCGTTGCCATGCTTGCCTCTCCAGGTGATTAGTCCAAACGCGTGCCGATATCCGCACCAGTCGAGTCGATGCGGCCGCCGCGCTCGGGCAGCCGCGTCATGCCGATCACGGCATCGGCGCCCAAACGAGCCATGGGCGGTCCTTGCAGCACGAATGAGCCATCGAGCGTCATCTCGCGCAAGGCGTCCGGTCCGGTCCAGCGCAGCCGCGCCTGCGCGCAGACTGGCACCATGGCTTCGACGAGTGCCGGAAGCCAGGGCTGCCACGCGCTGCGTTCCGCGCTGGTGGCCGCAACGTCGACGCGCACCTTGCCGACGAGGTGCCGCACGCCATCGTCAGTCTCGTTCGCGCATGGCAGCCGCATGTGTCCCAGCACCGCGCTCGAATCCAGTTCGCCGCTCCAGCGGCTGCGCCCGCCAAGTAACGCAGGCAATCTGCTGCCGGGATGGTCTGCTCCGCCCACAACGGCGAAGCCGCTGTCCGCCGTCGGGTCGATGACGCGAAATCGCGGCGGAGATCCGGGCAGCAGGCATTCGAGCAGCGTTTCGAGTCCTGCGCGCGTGCCGCGGCTTCGCGCCAGTTCGGCTGCCCGCATCACGATCCGCCGCTTCTGTTCCTCGGACAACGCGTCGTCCCAAGGCAGACCCAGCCAGCTCGCGACGAAATCGAGCCAGGGTCCGCTCGCCATTCCAGGCTGAATCCGGCTCGCCAGCGATCCGATGCGCTCATCGATCTGTTGCGTGGTCGACTCGAGCACGCCGACAAGGGCGCGCAGAAAGCTGCCCGGCTGGGCTTGCGCGCGGCGATAGATGGCGGGCAGGTTCTCCATGAGCGACTGGCCCGGGTAGAGCACCGCGAGTTCAGCGAGCGAAGGCAGCGCGCCGCCGCCCGTGGCGCCGAGGCTGATACACACCCAGACACAGGGTTCGCGCACGTCGAATAGCGGCGCCGACAGGGGCGCCGCGAACCCGCCGGCCGATGTCCTGTCCGCATGCAGCACGATCGGCGCGCTCCAGACGCCCGGCTCGCACAGCAGCCTCTGTGCGCGCTGCCCGGCGGTCTGCTTCGTATCCCGGGCGATCGCATCGAGCCGGTGCCGCGTGGCCGGGTCCGCCGTCGCCGCGTAGGAAATCTCGATCGAGGAACCCTCGGGAAGGTCGGCAACCGCCTCGATGCGCAGCCAGCGACGCGCATCCTCGCGATCCGGCGACTGAAGCACCGGAGTGATCACCGTGCAGCGGATCTCCGGCGTTCTATCCGGCACCGACTCGGCGATCCGGTAACGCAGCAGTCCGCGGCGGCCGGCCACGAGCAGACTGTCGCGCGCTCCCGCCACACCCGTGATGGGCGAATCGCGCGCATCGATGGCGATCTCCTCCAGCGTTTCGCCATCGCCGTCGAACGTCAGCACGAAAGCTTTGACCGATGCCGATGCCTCCTCCTCGCCGCCGACGAACACGCGGCTGTCTCCGTCGCCGCCCAGCATGGACGGACGGAAGCACGGATGAACCCGCGCCAGGATCGCGCTTGCCACGGCTGATCCGCCGTCCGCCGCGAACCAGTCGAGATGGGGCTGCACGTCGTCAACCCAGACGACGAAGCGCTTCGCACGAGGCAGGAACACGAATGCCCTTGCCGTCGCGATACCGTCGAACCGAACGGTTCCGACGACTCTGCCGGCACAGTCGATCCGGATGGCTTGCGGGCTTCCTTCATCCTCGACGAGCGCAACGATGCCGCCGGCGTGATCACCGGCGATGTCGATGACGCGCCGGTCAAGCCTGACGACATCGAGGCGCGTGAGGCTATCCGCTTCGTAACGAAGCAACGACTGCCCGGCGTCTGCAATGACCCAGAGCCCCGCCGCGTTCGCGACGAGACGCGACGCCCGTGCTATCGCGTAGGGCGCGGTCTGCACGCGGGTATAGCCATCGCACTCGGTGAAGCGGTGCAGGCAATCGTCATCGTCGCGCCAGATCGTTTCGCCCTCGCGCATGGCGACCGGCGCGTGCGCTCCGCTCGATGGGTAGAGCTCGGCGGCCGGCATGAAGGGCGCGCGCGGCCGAATGCGCTGCTGCGCGTCGAAGCACGCCGGGTCGACACGGTCGAACAGACACGCGCGCCACTGCTCGGCCGAACGGAAGCGATAAGCGTGTTGCGCAGGCGTGCTCATGGCGCCACCTTGGCCGCGGCACGCACAACCTCGATCCGGCTGCCGGCCAGATCGAACCGGGGCAGGCCGCTGCGAGCCACCTTGATCTCCTCGGTCGCGGCCCCCGATTCCGCTGTCAGCCGCAGCGCCGTTACCCGCCGCACGCCGGCAACCCGGCGTATGAACGCGGTGACATCCCGCCTGGTGACCGGGACGCCCGGTTGACGAGGCTTGTCTCCGATCAGCATGAAACGCGTGCGCAATGCCTGGACGATATCGTCTCTGACGGTGTCCGGATGACGCCCCGCGACGGGCTCGACCGTCGCTTCGATGGCGAACTGGACATAGCGAGGCCCAATGACCACGAGCCGTGTGCCCAAGGGCATCCGCGTTGCCAGCCGGCGGCGGATCGCGTCCAGCCAGCCACGCGATTCGGGCACGCCGCCGGCATCCTCTTCCGACCTGCGTGCCCGCATGGCCACGAGCGTCACGCTGCCGGTTCCCGGCGCGCGGTCGTCCTGCGCCGGAATCCAGGCGCGCGCGACTTCGAGCAGCGGCAGCGCCAACGCGGCCTCCACGATGTCTTCCTCACTGACGAGCGCGTGATCGAACCGTGCGCGCCGCCGCGCTTCCCTCCGCTCGTCGATCCAGCCGGTCGCCGCTGCGCCGCCCACCATGGCGTCCAGGTTCACGCCGAAGGCGCCGAGGAATCCCTGTAGCTGCCATTTCCGGTTCGGTGCGACGATGCCGCGCTCGCCGTCGCACACGGTGTATGTCGCCACGACCTGCGCTCCCGCAGGCGGAATGCGGCCATTGACGCCGTTGCCGAACGTGACGCGCTCGGCGGCAGTGTCCAGCTCATACACCGTATCGCCGGGCCCGCTGGCGACGAGGCTTCCCGGGCGCCACTCATCCCGGTGGCCGCTGTTCGGATCACGCAGTTCGATCTTGACCGGCGCAGCGCCTGGCCCGAAGCTCAGGCCTGGGACATCGAGCTGGAACGAGCCATCCGGTACGCCGGTGATCACGTGCAGTTCATCCACGATCCGGCGGCCCTGGACCACCGGCAGCACATTGGGCTCGATGCGCAGAATGCGCGGCGGCCGCTCGAAGCCGGGCGCCGGGCGCAATTCGAGGGAAAAGATCTTCGGCACTTGCGTCAACGGCGAAAGATCGAGCAGCAGCGCACCGGTGCGCAGCAATCCGCACGTGGCGTCCGACGCAATCCGCAAGGGAAAGCGCTCGCTCGCCATTACCAGCGTGGCCAAAAGCGACGACCCGCACTGGGTGCCGAGCGCCGCATCGAAAGGCGCGGCCGGGTTCGATGAAGCGCCCGTCAACGGAACATCGGCGCGCACGCCGAGCGGCCAGAGCGCACCCGAAACATCCTTCCGGTCCGCCGGGAGAATTCCGTCATCACTGTTGCACTCGAACTCCAGCAGCAGCACATCACCGTCCGCTGCCGCCGTTCCAAAGGGCTGAAACGCGGGACCGCCGCGCCGGTTGGCGACGGTAAGGTCAAGCTTCCTGCCGTCCCTGCCGCGAGCCTCGAGCCGCCGTACCCGCCCGGGTATCCAGAGGAACTTGCCATCGGCGTAAAAGCGCGGCTCTCCCGAGTCCAGCAGGTTCACCACGGCACCGGCATCGATCACCCGGGTGTGCGAGAAGCCGGCGACCGGCGCACTTGGATCAGCCCAGTCCGGCCAGATAAGACCGCGTGCCGGCTGCGTGCCGATGGCCGTCAGGCCGAAGATCGCAGCGTACGCGGCACGCTCGTCGCGCCTCATGTGTCCGAGCGAATAAAGCTGCGCCTCGGTCACCCAGGCGAGCAGCTCCATCAGCGTGATGCCGGGATCATGAGCGTTGTGGTCGGTCCACTCGGGCGCGAGTTCCGGCAGACGGGCGCGC
The DNA here is from genome assembly GCF_900100565.1 of Paraburkholderia steynii. Lineage (NCBI taxonomy): Bacteria > Pseudomonadati > Pseudomonadota > Betaproteobacteria > Burkholderiales > Burkholderiaceae > Paraburkholderia > Paraburkholderia steynii. The sequence goes on from NZ_FNDI01000038.1 coordinate 8,987, forward strand.
CCCATCTCCATCAGGTCGTCGAAGCGAAGATTGAAAAGATTCGGCGCGAGTTGTTTCATGTCGCTGCTCCGGGCGTCTCGAACGTGATGCGGACACCCCCCTTGTCCAGCCAGACGAGATCCGTCCGCTGAAGCGTCGCGGGCCAGGGGCGTTCGGAATCATTCCCGCCGATCTCGTACAGCTCGATTCCGGCAATGCCTTCCAGCTGCGGCACGTCAGCGAGGGCGCCACCGACGTCCGCCTCCCCCGGGGATTCGCCGAGCGGCCAGCCGGCGCCCTCCACGCCGCCGGTGGCGGAGTCGAAGAGCGCGCGAATCTGCTCGCGCACTTCGCTCGCGACGCTGCCGGCAACGTCGAGGCTCGCCACCCGAAGACGCAGGTCGACGCGCAGGCGGCGCAGGTCCGGACCGACGATCCGCAAGGCTTGCGTGGCCGCGAGCGTGGGCGGCGCCATCCCGATCAGCAGGCGATGCAGTTCGCGCACGTCCGCGGCGCCGGGCCTGGGATTCGCGCCTTGCATGACGATGACGAGTTGCACGAAGCCCGTGTGCGGAAAGCAGCGCGCCTGGGCCACTTTGGGCGAATGGGCGAGCGTGAGTTGCTCGATGTCGGCCGCCGTGACCGCGCGGTCGCGATGCCGCAGACCGGCAACGCCGAATCGAAGTACACGCTCGACGTCTTCCGCCGGCGCGCCGCCCGCGGCCTGATCGGCGGCATACACCGCCTCCACGCCTTCGATGGGGGAAACGAGGTTCAGCGCGGTGCGCGCGGCAATGGCGTTGCCCGGAACCGCCGAGCTTCCTGCTGCGCCCGGTTCGGTGCGTCGATAGACAAAGGCCACGATGCAGTCACGGCCTATCGGCGGAATCCTGCCATGCCGTCCGTCACCGAAGCGAATCTCGCCGGTTTCCTCGTCGAGCGCATAGACGCGCGCCGTCGCCGCCTCGTCAGCGGGATCGATCACGCGCTGCCACAAGACCCAGTCGCCCAGCAGGTTCTCGACAGCGCTCAGGACTTTGCTCTTGTCCTCCGCAAGGAGCGCCGCACGCTCTTCATCACCGAGCGGTTCCCTCACGCGCAGTTCCAGCGTGTTCTTGAGCACCGGCGGCCGCGCGAGCCAGAGCGTCAGATCCGGCTCGCCCTGCGAAGAGCCGAGCAGTTCGTACGTCAGCGTCTCCGCGGCGCTTGCCCAGACGCCGTTGAGATAGGCGCCGAGCACCTTGGGCCGCCAGTCGTCGGCCGGAACGCCGCCACCCTGCCCCGGCGCGAGCCGCAGCCACTTCAGGGTCTGGCCGAACAGTTCGTGCGGAGTCGGCTCGACGGGAAATGACAGAACAAGCAGCTCGCTCTCACCCAGCGCACGGGTCCGGTCCTCGATCACGAGCGGCGTGAACCGGTCGCCGATGAAAGCTTCGACGGTCATCGGCGCAAACGCGTCGTGCTTCTCCTCCTCGACGAGCAGCAGCAGATTGATCGAGTCGTCCAGCAGCGGGGAATCGAAGCCGAGATAAAGGGCGCGGCCCGGATTCGCGGCGGCGGTCGTCGCGTTAGCAGGCGATGCGTCGTCTTGCGCCGGACGAGCGGAGCCGGCGGCAAGCGTGGAGCCCGCTGTGCTCCCCGCATTGACGGAAGCGCCGGTGGAGCGGTCGCAGTCGGGAGCGCACGCTTCCTCCGGCGTCGCGGGACCGGGCGGACCCCACAGCCTGCCAAGCTGCACGGCGAGCGGAATGAACGCCTCGACCATGGCGCCGCCGGTACTGTTCGCATCGCTCTGATCACGCAACGATCCGCTGTCCCGCGTCATCACGAGTTCGGGAAGGACCGCTTTGCATATTGCGTACGAGACGGTGAACTGGATGACCGCAGGTGCGCGGATGCCCGCGGTCGATCGTTTGACGATCTGACGCGTGACGTCTTTCTGGCCGGTGGGCGCGCTTTCGACGCTCACTTCCTCGCGGCCATAGTCGCCGCCGGTCAGACGCGCGCGGATCCAGAAATTGGTCCGCCCTGACCAGTCGGTTGCCGCCAGTTCGACAGGAACCGCGAAGGTTACGTCTCCGCTCGCTTTCAGATGGAGCGAGCCGTCGTGAAGGTCGGGCAGTCTCCACCAGCCGGACCCGTTCCAGTATTCCCACGACAGCTCCGGATTGGTCGTGATATCGGCGGGCGATCGCGCCCATTGGCCGACGGCGGTATCGAGAACGACCTTTACGCCCGACTGCGGCGCCACTTTCCAGCCGTGATCGAGAACGACGACAAGCGGATGGTTCGACGCGTCCAGTTTGAATGCCCTACCGGTCTGCCTGCGCGGTTGGGCACCTGGAAACATGAGCGCCGCGATGCTCAAGACGCCGGGATCCCAGTCATTGATGTTGGAGTCGAGAGGCAGGAACGGTGCCGTGCGGCCAGTCAATAAAACAGGAACCTTGTATTGAACCGTGTCCGTTGTGGCAGGCGCTGGAACGAGAGTAGCCGTGCTGCCGTTACCGACATCGATCTCCGACACACGGTGAATGGTCTCTTCAATGCGGATGAGCGAGTTGCGGGCTGTGACAGAATCGTGTTTGTCCAGCGTGAGCGTTCCTTTGTCCTTGTCCGCCGCGCCCACGTAGAACTCGCCCTCATGGTGAAAAGCTTTCAGCACGCCGGCTTTGCCGTCACGCAGCGCTGGTTCCAGCGAATAAAGCACCTCGCCCTGAAGGTTCGTCGTCACGTCCGTCACGGAAGCTTCATCGGTTACAGGACCGTTTCCTTCATCCCGCACCACCGTATCGCTGACCTCGAGCGACGGGTCCGTTGCGCTCGCGAGGAGCCCCTGCTTGACGGTGGGGGAGAACTTCTTCCGTGACTCCGGGTGGAAAGGAGCGACGAGCAGATTTCCGTTGCTCTCGGGAATCACGACGTGTTCCGCGACAACCAGCGGCATGCCGTCAGGCATGCCGGAAGCGGAGGGAATGTCGGACCGGAAGGGCTCGATGGCCGACTCTCCGGCGGCCGGCGGCGGCCAGGACAAGAGATAACCACCGTTGGGTCCTGCAACCGCGGCAAGGAATTGAACCTTCCCGTTGCCGATTGCCGCTTCGAACCCCGTCACCTTGTCTTGTTCTCCGTCGAGCTTGAATGTCAGCTCTCCGCCGGTTCCGCGATACAACGCGAGGTCGCGCAGGGTCGAGTGCGCCAGTGCGACCATGAGCGTGGCGCCATCGAACACGGCCACCGGCCGTACCCCGGAATCGACGTCCGATACGTTGAGGCGCGTGCACTTTCCGGGGACCGTGATGCGATACAACTCGTGCTTGTCGGACACGCCGATCATGCCCATCGCATAGGAAGTCACCAGAACGTTGGACGCATTGCTCAGGACCGGCGCGACGGCTTCGAACCTTACCAAGGAGCCGCTGGCGTCTTTGGCTTCGATGTTCACCCACTCCGGACCGTCCGGCCAGTCCCGCCGCCAAAGCTGGCCAGCCTGCAGCGCAACCAGCGACGCGCTGCCTTGCAGAAAAATCAGGTCGGCAATCGGGTCTTCCGAACGGCTCGTCGGCGCTTTCACCGTGCCGAAGTCCTTCCATTGACTGTCGTCCGGCGTGCCGGAATTCTCGCGCCAGATCCAGACCACATTCTTCGCTCCGGCCGCAACGAGGAATCCAGCAGGATCCAGACTGTCGCTCCACACGGGCAAGCGGCCTCGCGGGCGCTCATCGAGTAAGCCATCGGAAGAAGGAGCGGCGCTGCCGGCGGGCGGAACCGGGCGCAAAATTCCGCGCTCCCGAAAATTCGTCACGGTGCCGGTATCAGGAGATATTTCGATCAGATGCAGTGCGCCATCCCGCGCGACGCCTGCCATGACCTTGTTCGCGAACGTACCCGTCATCACAGGCGTGAGCGCGCTGAACGTGGCATCGGCGAGGTCGAAGTGCAACTTCACCTCGGCGCTTTGCTTCGAGAAGACTTCCGCGCTCCCGAGGTAGAAGGCGTCGAACTGGCGTGGCTCCTTTCCGAACGGATAGAACCGGTTGTCGAGCACGAGCGGGGTGGTGTTCGCCATCGCTTCCATGCGGGGCGCCGCCTCGGCAGGATCGAGCAGCGGAGGCTGGTCGGCTCCGGAGTCGATGCAATTGATCCGAATTTCGTAGGTATCGGCTCGAATCGGCAAGTCTTGGGGACTTACCTTGGCTATCGAGGCGCGAATCCAGCGGCTTTCCTTCCCGCCGGCCAACTCCAGCACCTCCATGGCGCCCTTTGGCTTGAGCAGCACGATTCCGGCGGACCTGGCCTGCGTTTTGGCCGGGGCAGGCTTCAGGGGCAGCCAGAGCGGACCGGCGGCGCCTTTTCCCCAATAGTGCCAGGTGGCCGCCGAGAGTTCCTTCGTACCCAGAATCTCGATCGCCGCCGCAGCCTCCAGATCGAACAGTGTCTTGTGCCCGATATAGAGGGCATGTTCCTGATGATCATGTGCACCAGGGTCGAACGGCATGAAGGCCGTAACCTTGGTCGCGCTCGATTGCGGCGCAACGTCCTGCGTCAACGGCCAGTCCAGCGTCACGATGCCGTCCCCTGACTTGACGATCTCGTATTGCTCACCCGCAATGTCGAGCAGCAGTCCCGGAGCGAGACCCGCTTCGGGATCGAGTTGCAGCTGAGCCGAACCGGCGGAGGCAAAGCTCTTGCATTGCCACCGCGTGGGCAACGGGTCGAGCGGCGCGGGGTTCGTCAGTCCCGGAGGCGGCAGATAATACGCATCCTTGGCGCTGTCGACGCCAACCATGAATTGCAGTCCGCCCGGCACCAGCAGTACGTCCGTCTCGGTTTCGAGCATCACCGACGCACCGCCTGCTTCCACCTGCAACAGCGCCGGTGCGGAGGCGAGTCGCGCGTCGCGCGCGCTATCGGCGAGTTTGAACACGATGGGCAACCGGGCCGGCCGCGCCGCGTCGCGCGGCACCGCGAGCCAGTCGAGAAGGCCCAGCCTGAGCTTTTCGCCGCCGCGGTCGAGGCGCGCGGTGACCTCGGAGGCGAATTGGGCGGCGATCTTCAGCAGCGCCCGCCCGAAATCACGCTGATCGTCCTCCATGCCCCATGACGGGACCCAGGCGCGGGCTCGCGCAACGAGCTCGGCTTCGAGTTCCTTCACCCGACGCGTATCGACTCGCGGAGGGCTGGCCGGAGTCATGGCTGCCCCCCTTCGCGGAAATAGAACGGGAACACCAGGTTGCCGATCTGATTGGTCTTGCGCACGCGGTATTCGATCTCGACGAGCAACTGGCCTTCCATGGTCGCTGCGTCGTCGACGGTGACGCCCAGCAACTCGATGCGCGCTTCGCAGCGCCGCAGCGCGTCCTCGACCGTCGAGCGCACGAGCTGGATCGTGCTGCTGTCCATCGACGCGAAGACCAGCTCGTGAATGCCGCAGCCAAAATTCGGACGCAAGACGCGCTCGCCGGGCGCGGTCTCGAGGATGATGAGAATCGACTGCCGAATGTCCTCCTCATAGGCCACGCTCGCCACCTTCCCCGTGCGCGGATCGAGCGCGACCGGCATCGCCCAGCCGCGGCCGAGAAATGCCTTGCGATCGTCGGGGTAAAGGTCGTCGCTCATCCGATCATCACCGTCAAGGCGCCCAGTGCGATTGCATTGGGCGCACCTGCTTCGACCACCATGTCGCCCTGCCGCGCGGCGGGAAAGCCGCCGATCATCACGGTGAGGCTGCCCAGGGCGACCACGCCGCCGACGTGCGGCTTGACGCCGTCCACCAGCGGGCATGCATGCGTGTCCGCGAGCGCGCGCCACGCGGGCTGGCTCGCGATCATGACCGTCGGGCAGCCCGGCCCCGGCCCGAGCGGCGTCCCGTGGCTGGTCATGTCACCGAGACGTGCGGCTGGCTGGCCCATGGTGCGTACCTAGTTGATGTTGACCAGCGCGCCGCGCACGGTGAGCGTCGCATTGGCCTTGAGTTCGAGCGTTCCGCTCGCCTGGATCGAAATGACGGGCGCCTTGAGGTTGAGCTGCATCGTCGCCTCGAGCGTGACGGTGCCGCTCTTTTCGATCTTCAAGCGGTTACCCCCGCTGTCCTTCACTTCGATCGAATCGTCCGTGAAGCGCACCACCGCGCCATTCTCGTGAGCCAGCTCGACGACGCCCTGGGCGCCGTCGTCGAACAGCAGGTAGTGATGCTTGCGAGACTTCACCATGCGCTTGTCGTTCTTGCCGTCGGTGTTGGCGACAGGCGGTTTGTCCTGGCCATTCCAGAGTGCGCCGAGGATGTAGGGAAAGCGAAGGTCCTCGCGCTCGAATCCGACCAGTACTTCATCGCCCACTTCGGGAATAAATACGGTGCCGCGTCCATTGCCCGCCATCGGCACGGCCAGGCGTGCCCAGTAGCTCTCGCCTGGCTGGTCGTGCCAAGGGTAACTGACCTTCACCCGGCAAAGCCCGGCGTCGTCCTTGTTCTGCGTGACGAGCGCAACCGCCACGCCCTTCACGTGTCCGGACTCATAGGTGATCTCGCTTGCTTCGGCGGCCTCGGTGCTCATCTCTTTGCCTCACGTACGTTAAAACGGGTGCGATACCCATTGCTGTCGAGGTGATGCGACGCGTGCTCGATGTAATACAGCTTCGAAAATTCCTCACCGAGATTCGTGAGTTCCACGGTCCGGTCAGGCCGCAGCTCGGGCAAACCGATGCTTTCCGCCTCGCCCGTCAGGAATTTCTTCGAGATGTCGCCCATCGCGGCCTGTGCACGCTTGTCGGCTTCGGCTTGTGTGAACACGGGCTGGCGGACCGCCAGCGTCGGCTGCCGGTCCGGTGCGTGCACCAGCTTGCCCAAATGTTCCGAAATGCTCTTTCCTCGTGCGTCCACCATCGCATTGGCGCTGGCGCGCCCGACGATCGGCCGCTTGTTGGCCACGTCCCAGCCGTGGACTTCCACCGTGGCGACCTGGCCCGCGAGGTTCGCGTCGGGCTTGAAACTCAGCAACCCGGCGCCCCATTCGAGCGTGGCAACCGATGCCGAATCGATGCGAGGCCGGCCAAAATACAGCGTCGGCTTTCTGCCCGCAGGATCGTTGTCGACGAAGACTTCGTACAGAACCCGTTTCTTGTCGCTGCTGTTGCGCTTGGCCAGTGCCTTGAGCAAGTCCCAGTCGTTCTGCTGATTCTGTTCGATCTGCGGATGCTTCTCCGGGGTGTCGTCGATTACGCTCGCGAGATGGTGCTTGCTCGCGATTTCCTGCACCAGCTCGCTATCCTTGCGATCCTTTCGCCCCAGTGAAGAGCGGCCGAGCGTCAGCGGGAATCCGTGGTCATACCCGGAGACGACCAGTTCCGGCGATCCGGTCTCGGGAAAGCTGGTTTCGATCTTCGTCACTTTGCCGAGAATCGTTGTGGGCATGGTGGCGAGATCGCGGTATCCCATGCAGACCTTGACCTCTTGCGCGAGCGTGAGCACTTCAAGCAGGTTCTGGCCGCTGCCGGTCTGGAACTGGTGTTGCTTGCCGTTGTAGCAGTTGGCCAAAGTGAACGAGAAATGCGATGCCTCGTTCTTCACGAGATCCACGTCGATCTGGCTGACCGCGACTTCCAGCCCGCGCACCAGGTCGACGCCGCCGATGAAAATCGCGAAGCCCGGCGCATAGAACTCGGCATGGCGTTCAGAGAGTTCGACCAGTTTCATTCGATATCTCCAGTGGCGGCAATTCGAGCCAGTCGCCGGCACGGATTTCGCGCGGATCGTCGAGATCGTTTGCCTGCGCGATGCACACCCATTGACCGGCATCGTCATATTCACGCGCGGCGATCAGCCAGAGACTTTCCCGACCGACAACGACGCGCCGCTTGGTCTTGTCGGACGACTCGCGACGCGGATCCTCGACCAGATTCCGCAGCGTGCGGTACTCCTTGAACGTCACCGACAACGTCACCCGCGCAGGCGCACCGTCCGGATGGAACATGGTGACCTTGCGGCCGATTCGCTCGATGACCGCAGTGAACAGCATGGTTCCCCAGTTGAAGAGCACGGACGGCGGCGCGTGCAGATCCCTGTCGATATCCAGCAAGCTCGTGAGGTCCTCCAGCCGTTTGCGCAGCGGGGCATCCTCCTTCTGTTGCAGCGAGGTCGGACCGCGCGGGTCGGTATAGTCGTCGAGAAAGAGGTCCATGCTCAATTGGGCGGACTCCCCGTTCACGAATTGAAGCAGCGGCGCGCCGAGTCCGGGCACGGAAGTCGCCTTGAAGGAGTTCGAGCGATCGAAGCTGTACTCCGTCGGATTGAAGAGCACGGTGATTATCTTGCCCTTGTGCGCTCCTTCAAGAACCGTGATGGTGGCCTTCGTCAGCGGTGGCTGGCCCATGCGCGCTCTCCTAAAGACCCCGGCGTTCCCGCTCGATCTGAGCGCGTCGGTCTATGCGGCGGATGACTTCCCTAGACAAACGGTCGACCAGCCCCGGGGCGAGTTCGGCGAGGCTCATGCCAGCGTTTCGGACCGCTGAGATGGGCGGATCCGACGTTAAGGTCTGCGCGCGAGCCGTGGGGCTTGCAACGGCGG
>NZ_FNDI01000038.1:17709-76279 GCF_900100565.1 Paraburkholderia steynii
GACGCCGGTTTCCGCCGCCCCCGGGTTCGGCCGCCGGTCCGCATGCGTGCGCCACTGGAGTTCCACGGGCCGCGCATGACCCATATATGCAAGAACGGAGGGCGCTACGCTGATGTGCCGTACCTGTCGCTTCGCATTCGAATACGGCGTTTGAACCGGGCCGCGCAGCAAAGGCGCTCGTTGCTTCAACCCATATGTACTGTTGAAGGATTCGCTATCAGTCGCGAAGTGGAATCGTTGCGCGGGGGCGTCTGACAGTGAGGGTCGACCACCGGAGTCAGACGCCTGCGCGCGCGCCGATGAGCGAGCGCCGATCCCAGGCGTATTTGAACTCGACATCGGGCTGCGGCGGACGGGCGACACCCGAACTCCGCGCTCGCCGCGAGCAAGCGGCCCCATGCGATCATGGGCGTCGCGGGCCGCCGGCCCGCTCGCCGGACCGCGTGCGTGCATCGATGGAGCGGGCCGGTTCGCCAGCGCGAACATGCGCGTGCTACTTATGCGAATGCGGGTGCCGGCGCTGGTGCGGGTGAATGGGTATGAAACGAGACTGTCCGCCCGTGATGCGATTCGATCCGCGCGTGACGAAGCGTTGTGCTGCGCCGCCTCGCGATCGATCCTGCGTCCGATAACCATCTGGCTGACGTGCTTCGTCGTGTGAGCGATCGAAGCCGCCGCATTCCGGGCCATGGCCGTGCGCGAACCATTCAACCGTACGGCCCGATATGGAAGAATCGCACCTGCCAAGGGACTGCTGCGGCTCGTGTCGGCCCGTTGAATGCCACGCGTCGTCGCTGAACTGTTGACTGCAACGTCTGCGGCCACTCGCGCCGAGACTCGTTCGCGGCCTCGCGCGCCAGGGGCATTCGCTGAGACGTGGAAACTGGAGATATGCAGATGCACATGCGTCACCCACGACGCCAACGTTGGCGCCGCTCGACGAGGCGAAGCATAGCCGCCGCGCTCGGCGCGCCAGCGGTGCCAGCGCAGCACGACCGGCGTCCTTGGTGCCTGATTCCGTCCGCACCACCGCCTCCGCGCGTGACGGCGGCAGAACCCCACAGCAGCGTCGCGGGCTCGCAAACGGGCCAGTTTCATGTTGCCTGCCTCAAACCGTGGTGAGCGAGTTCCAGCGTCTCCATGACGACCTGGGAAGCGTTCGCGTCGAGATCGGACGATGACCATTTCACCGGAATGGCATGCTCGATCTGCCATGCCCAAGCGCGCACACCGGCTTCGTCCTGCAGCCGCACGCGTACGGTTCGGCGTGTGACGTCGCCGTCCGCGGTCGCGAGCGCCCATTTCCAGAGATCGTCGAGAGCGAGCCCCCGCTCGAAAACGACGCTCGAATACGTGACCTGCGTGACCAGCTTGTGCTCGTACTCGTTTACGCCGCCTTCGCGGTACGATTCATGTCTTACTTCGCGTGCGATTCCCTTCACGCGCAGGAATGCGCCGCTCGCCAGACCATCGATTTCCACGATATAGCGGAAGCCGCGAAGCGGGTCCTGACGTGCCATGATCGCTCTCCATCAGATTTCGAAGGGATTGGACGGCGTGCCTTCGAGGACGCGATTGATCGAAGAAATCTCTCGGCACCAGCGGCGCCGCTCGTGATGCTCCATCTGCATGAGGTCGCTGTGCGGCCAATGGAAGTGGTAGGCAATGAAGGCCATCTCCTCGTACAGCGACTTGACGGGATAGGCCCTCATGCTTCCCCCAGCGAGGTCGCCATGCGGGACGTGCTTGCGGCGGGATGCTTCGTCACCGGGTTCGCGGCCGGCATATCGAAAGCGTCGCCGGAATTAAGTTCCTCGTAGAGACGCTGCAGATACGCGAAATCGGCGGCGAACAGCCCTTCGATCAAGCCCGTGTGGATATCCTGAAGCGCACCCAGCCGGGTGATGACACGCGAAAGCACGATCACGGCCACGTACGCTTCGTTTTGCTGCACGCGCGGATCGCGCAATGGAAGAATTTCATCGGCTGCGGTGGCGAGACGCATCACGCCTCGCCGGTGCAGCGCGCCGCTTTCGTCGACATAGCCCTTGGGCAACTCGAACTCGACTTCCGTCTGGAAGCCCATCGATGATGAAGTGTTCATAGGATCATGTGCTCTCGTGTGAGGGTCCGCATGTCTGGAATCGCCGGCCTACTTGGTGCGCTGGATGCCTTCGTTGACCAGTTCGAGCAGCTCAATGAGAACCTCATTGCCCTTCGCGTTGAGATCGGTGGGATCGTATTTGATCGGCCAGGCCTCGCTCACGATGAAGCGCGCGGCATCCTGCCCCGCTTCGTCCTGCACGACGATCGCGACGGTCTTGCGATTCGACATCACCAGACCCGCGGACACGTCCTTATGCCAGTTGTAGAGATTGAGCGCATTGGTGCCGACGAACAGCCCCCACTTGAGGGTGATGTTGCCGTACTTGGTGAGACCGGAAAGCTTCCGCACATGCGGAGGGTCCGTCCCATCTCGATACTCCACCGCGTCGATGGTCGTCTCGCCAATCATCACTTCGCTGAACGCGGCCTGCGTGATGGAGTCGATTTCGAGGCGGTAGCGGAAATTGCGTAAGGGATCGATGCGAGCCATGGCTCCACCTCCTAGGTCTGTGCTTCAGCGGTGTTCTGGAAGATGCGAAAGATCACGAACTCGGCTGGACGCACAGGGGCAATGCCAATTTCGCAGATAAGCCGTCCGTTCAGAATGTCGTCCTGGGTCATGGTCGAGCGATCACACGTGATGAAGAACGCTTCTTCCTCGGTGCGCCCGAAGAGCGCGCCAAGCCGCCACTGCGTGCGCAGGAACAGGCGAATCGTGTCGATGACGCGTGCCCAGAGCCGGTCGTCGTTCGGTTCGAAGACCACCCATTGCGTGCCTTCGTAAATGGAGCGCTCGAGAAAGATGAACAGCCGGCGCACGCTCACGTATTTCCAGAGGGCGTCGGAGGTGAGAGTGCGCGCGCCCCATATGCGGATGCCGCGTTCCGCGAACTTGCGTATCGCGTTGACCCCGCGCGGATTGAGAACGTCCTGCGTGCTGTCGTCGATCTCGGCTGTGATGTCGAGCACGCCGCGCAGGATTTCATTTGCGGGCGCCTTGAAGACGCCTCGCTCGGTGTCCGTGCGTGCATACACGCCGAGCACATGGCCGCCCGGCGGGACGATCTTGCGCGCACCCGTCTGCGGGTCGGAGATCTTAATCCACGGGAAATAAAGTGCGGCGTACTGGGTATCGGTAATGGCGCTGCGCGGCTGGAAGTCGGTGGTGGCGCTCAGGTCCGGATCCACGACGGCAAAGCGGAACTTCAGTCTCTCGCAGTGCTCGATCACTACCAGATTGACATCCACGGGAGCACCCGGGGAATAGACCAGTGCCACGTCCCGATACGGATCCAGCTCCAGTGCGGCGAGCCCCTGCGGCTTCATGCGCTGCGGAAGCTGCACGCGTCCCGCGAAATCCGCCACGTCCGGCGGCTTGCCGTTATCGCCATTCTTGGTTAACTGCGCAAACTTCTTGTCGGGAAGTGCGTTCGCCGGTCCGCCGGTGGAGATGACTTCGATGAGCGCGGAGTTATCCGTCAGCCGCTTGTTCCAGTAGTTCGGCGAGCGCTCGTCCGCATCGAGGTCATCGAAGGTCTCGAATGCGTTAGGAAACGGCGGACGCGTCGGGTCCTTGAACCATTCCGCAGGGCTCCCGTTTGGAGGACTGGCGTAGTACGCCACGCGGAGTTTCACGCCTACCGGCACCAACTTCTTGTTCGAGTCGGGCTTCTGTGTGGAGCTTGGTTCCACGAACACATACACGCCCTTGCCCCAAGCGCCCGGCCCGGCCGCCCGGATCACGAAACTGCCGAATGCTGCTTCTGCGGTCGTCGCCGCATCGTCCGTCACGCGGCACACATACATCCGCTTGCCGCCGTTTTCGAAGAAGCCATTGACCGCATAAGGCATGAACTTGTCATCGCCGAAGACCCCGCCGAACCAGCGCGTGTAGTCCTTGTAGCTCGTGACGAGCCGCGGCTTCGTCGGGCCTCGCTCGGTTTCGCCGATGAATGCCGCGGTGCTCGTCGGCACCGCTTCGATCGGCTTCGGTCCTCGTTCGATCTCTTCGACGTAGACCCCAGGATGCAGATATTCGGGCATGGCATTTCTCCGATGGTGGGGTCAACGCGCGTCGCTTTTGGACTGACCGCTGCACTTGCAATCGCCGTCCTGCTTTGGAGCATCTTTACCGGGGTCTTGATCCGGGTCTTTATCCGGGTCTTTGTCGGTGTCTTTACCCGTCTCTTTTTTTGGTGTGTACGCCTTGCAATCGATGGGCTCCGCGCGGAAGTTCGTTTGAAGAGCGGCGATGCCGTCTTCAATGAGCTTTTTCGTGTGCTCGATTTCCGCCGTCGTGATTGCCAGCTTCGCTTGCGCAGCAGCGAATTCATCGCTAGCTGGACGCAGTCGGGTGACAGCAATGCAGCCGATGATCCAGGGCAACTTATCCGGATTGACGATGTACGGCAGAGCCCCGACGAGGTGCTGGCGCAGGCTCGGCACGCCGACATCCGGTCCACAGCACTCGTCCGGCAGGCTGTCATCGCATTTGAACCCGTCCTTCGGAGGTTTGGTCTCGTCGTCCTTCTTGCCGTCCTGCGTGTCGTTCGGCTTGTCGTCCTGCTTGCCGTCGTGCGGTTTCCCTTGCCCGCAGTCTGGCTCAGGATCTTTCGAATCCTTGTGCTCTTCGCAGATCGTGATGTACATCGTTTTGATCGACGACTTCCACTCATTTTTCGGGCCCTCGTCTCGCGGACGTATGGCCCAGTGTCTCGGCAGCAGTGTCATGAAAACGTCGTACACCGCCTTGGCCGGATCACTGGCGATGACGGCCTGCGTGTCGATGATCAATTGATTGTTCAGCTCGAGCACTTCACCAAGCCTGTCGGATGGCTTTTCCCAGGCAGCCAGCACGTCCTTGATGCGTTTCAGCCTGGCTTCCAGTTGCGTGACGTTGCGCTGGTGCCATGCTTGGAGATCGAAGAGCGAATAAACCTGGTTCGTCAAAGGACCCGTGATTTGCGGACCGGCGACCTTCTTTCCGCCTTGGTCCAATCTCCATCCCGTTGGGCCATTGAGCCTCTCATCCAGCACTCGAATCTGCCCCAGTTGCTTGCATAGCCGACACTCAAGCAGGCATTCCCAACAAGACACCGCGCAGGTGAGCTTGGGCAGCAGTTCGAAGATGAGATCGTCCTGCGCTTTCCAGGTTTTACGGAGATCCTCGAAGCGCGTCTTCGTATAGTCCGTCTGGGCACTCTTTGCCTTGTTCTGAATATCGGTCAGTTCGTCCGCGAACGCCTGCGCCCGCTCGGCTTTCTTGACCAGCTCATTCTGCGCCCGGATCAACTCGTCCAGGCATGTTTGCGAATCGTCCCCTGGAACCGTGGGGCACTCGCACGTAGCGAGACACAGGATGGGCTTCGGAATCTCAGGCGGCGTGGGCGCGTCGGGAAAATTCGCGCACTCCTTGTAGCCACATTGTTCGGATGTAGACGACGTCGTCTCGCTCATGGTCTGCTCCTCCTGACTGCCGGTTCGTTACTGAAGCTCATCCCACGCATAGACCTCGTCTGCGACTCGGCCAAGTGGAAGAGGAAAGACGGCCTGTTTCCGGGAACCAGTCTGACGCCTGACCGATAGCCGGACAGTCATTCTTCCTTGCCCGTCGAGAAAGGGATTTCGATCGGCCCTCACGGGCTGATCCACCTGTGCCAATTGCCCGCGCGCGAGGCGTAGAACGGCCGTGAAGGCCCCCGCCGAATTGGTCGTCGCGAGCGACCCCCACGCATGCCACGTCGTGCCGTCATCGTCCAGCCACTCCAGTTGAACCGTCGCGTTGCCGATCGGCACAGGCGTCTCGCCGAGCTTGACCCGCCGTTCATACACGGAGCCACGAAGCGCCGTGGTTCCCGCAGCGAACGGATAGCTGGCGAGCGGCCTGAGTTCCACGCGGTTCAACTGCCGCGCAACCTGTGCCGCCGCAATCTCGACGGGCTCGAACGGCACGGTGCGAGGTTCGATGGAGATCTTTTCTAAGTTCTTCAGGTCTTCCGTGAGCCAGACGAAGAGCCCGCCGGCGTTGACGACGGGTTGCCGAAGCAGTCCCTTCGCGATGACGTCCACTCCGCTGCTGACGCGCTCGAGCGTCACCGAATCCAGCAACTCGATGGCGAACATTGCGTCGCGCGTGTAGGCGCGAACGAGCGGCAGGCGCACTTCGAACAGGCGGGCCATGGCTACACCTTGTCCAGTCCGATGCCCGCGCCCACATCGAGGCTGTCCTTCACCACCGGCGGCCCTTCGGCCTCCGGCAGCTTCGGATCGAGCCAAACGGGACTGGCCAGGTAAGCGACGGAGGTGCGGTAGTTCGCCGTGGGGAACAGCGCCCAGATCCGGCTCGTTTCTTCGGTGGTGAGCGGTTCCAGAGAGACATGCATCGTCTCGTAACCGACGCCCATGCCCGATAGCTCCGGCTCGAGCTGGAGCAATTGCATGGCCGCTCCCAGTGTTTGCAGCAGGATTTCCTCTTGCTCGTCGGCGGTGTTTCCCACGGTGACGAGATAGTAGAGGTCCAGCGGCAACGCATTCCTGAAGATGACCAGCGGCGGCGGCGGGAGGTCGGACGGCACCCGGTGTTCGTGATTGCGCAGATCCCTATTGGGCAGAATGCGATAAAGAAACAGAATGAGCGATGCCCCGGCCGCATGAGGATCGTCGAGCGGTCCGACGAACACTTTGCCCGGCCCCGTCACCTGCTCGAGCCGTTCGCGCAGCGTTCTCGTTACACGGAAGAGCGCGTCGCCGTTCATGCGGCCCTCCGTTGGTCGGATGGCAGATGCGGCGTCCATTCGGGTCGGCCGAGCTTGGCGAGTTCGGCGTTCGTCGCATAGACGATGTGCTCGACCGTGATCGGCTGGTCAGCGGCGGCGGCAACGAAGGCCGCACGGAGCGTGATCTGACGGATATAACCGCCCGTCAGCTCGATGTCGCGAGCAAGCAAACGGAATGCGGTTGCATCGAGCCGATGCGTGCCCTCCGGTAGACAGCGGCGCCAGATATCTTCACGCGCGGCGACATCGGGGCGAGGGAAATCCACCACGAATCGCAAACGCCGGAGAAACGCGGCATCCAGGTTCTGACGGAGATTCGTGGTCAGGATCGCCAGACCGTCGTACGCTTCCATTCGCTGCAGCAGGAAGGCGACCTCGATGTTCGCGTATCGATCGTGCGCATCCTTGACCTCGCTGCGCTTACCCAGTAGGGCATCGGCTTCGTCGATGAGTATTGCGGAACCGGAATTCTGAGCGTCGTTGAAGACGCAATCGATGTTCTTTTCGGTTTCGCCGATGTACTTGCTCACGACGCGTGAGATGTCCAGACGAAGCATCTGAACTCCCAGGCTACGTGCCACCGCGACCGCTGCCATCGTCTTTCCGGTCCCGCTTGGACCATAAAACAGAGCCGTCACGCCGCACCCATAGGGCAATTGCTTGCGGAAGTTCCACTCGTCCAGCACCTTCGGCGCGAGGCGTACGTTCTCGACAATTTCTGTCAGTTGCTTTTTTCGATCCGGCGGCAAGACAACTTGCTTAAGTTCGAATTCGGGTTCGATGAGTTCGGCAAAATGTGAGACACGCTCGTTCGCCACCTCCTTGCAGGCAGCGACGAAACGGTCAATGCGACATGCTTCCTGAGCCTCCTCGCAATCGGGCTTGCTGCACGCGGACAACATCGCTCGCTCGAATCCGTCTATTTGCAGCGGATATTGCCGGGTGATGGCATCGATCTCCGGCTCGTTGAGGATCAGCTTCGCGTGCTTTGCGGCCATGCGTGCTGCTGCCTTGCGTGCGACGCCGAGAATGGCGTCATCCGGACAATCGAAGCTGTCGGGCGCAAGCACGCGGGCGATACTCGCCCCTTCGGGGCAGATGACGGCGCCGTTACATTGAAGCGCCCCAAGCGTTGCGAGAAAAAGTCGAAACGATCGCTCCTCTCGTCCGAAGTCGTCCGCCGAACCGAGGTCCAGAATCAGGGGGCGGCCGGTGAGGCGCGCCATCCGTCCCAACCGTAGCGCGCATTCCTCGACACCCGCGGCATCAGTACCGGCGAGATCGGCAAGCTCGACACGAATGGGCAGGATTTCCTGGATCGTCACGCCGAGTTCCAGCAGCGCCCGCCAATCGGCGCCGCTCTGGCCGCGGAGCACGACCCAGCGGGTCATCCGTTGTTCCATGATCTTCCGGATCAACAGCACGGCTTCTTCGCGAATGTCCGGCCCCTCCAGCAAGGCTGCGCCGGGCCACGGAATCGATCTCGTTATTCGACGTGTGTGCTCGTCGAGTGCGAGCACTGAGGTGCTTCCCAACAGCCAGTCTGCGATGCACGGATCGACGCGCAGGCTTTCGTCCGCGGGAGACAGGCCTCCGGTCCGGGTGTCCAGCAATCGCCAACGGATCAGGTTTCCGCCACGCGCAAGCGCTTGCCGGACTTGAACCGGCTCGCCGATAAGCGCGGTGCACAGCCCAAGCGTGGGTACCCGCCGGCTCAGGTCATCGAGCAACAGGCCGAAGCAGCGTTGGTAGCGCGGATCGAGTTCCGGCGCCACGGCCAGGAGCAAGACACGGATTTCGGCGGGACACAGGTCGAAGACCAGACATGCAATCGCGAGCGGTTCCTTGCTCGATCCCGCAGCGTCCAGCGCGCGAAACAATTCCTTCTCCGCATCGCTTGCTGCCTGCGCGAGACCGGAAGATGAATTCACGGATCTGGAATCAAGTGATTCCGCCACGGTCGCTACGGTGAGCGTGAGACCGGGAAGGTCCCCTTGTCCGGTGGCAAGCTCCGCAACGGCATGGCGCAATACCGCGTGGATCCACTTGATGGCGGCGCTCAACAGTGGACATACAGGGATAGCTTCAGCCGCAACGGACGGAGTCGAGGCGTCCGCCTTGGAGACCGGTTCCAGTTGCACACGCAAGAGCCGGTCTCGCGGGTCGCCGCCGGTTCGATTGCCAAGTTCGCACACCGCCGCCAGGAGAGCGTCCAGACCGATATCGCGGAGTTCGACGTGAACCGCGTCGCCGACGATCTCCACTCTGACGACGATCAGATCAGAGCGCTCGCGGAGCCACTCATATGCAAGGCTCGCGGTACTGTCCTGGTCTCCGACGACAATGATCGCGAGCGGCATCGGGAATTCACGCGCGTCAACACTAACTTCCGATGCAGCGAGTACGCGTTTCTTCAACAGCGTCATGTCGGGGCGACGAGCGACAGCCTCGGCAATAAGGTCGGCCGCGAGGTCTGGCGAGACACTGACGACTAGAACGCTAATGGACGGCGACACTTTGAGACGCTCCGAAGGCGCTGATATGGCCGGATTTATGCCATAGTCTTTCAGCCCTGAAGATGCCTCCCGGCGATCCATTCGTGAGCCGGTTCGTCGCCTGCGTCCGGGAATCAGGAAAGGCCACTTAGTTGATGAATCGTTTTTGCACCCTGCGATCGCCTGTCGAGCGATAGGCCTTGATGAATCCGATCTGCATCCGAACGAGAGGCTCTCTCGGCCTGCGTTGGAGCTTTCGCGCTGCCCACGTGTGATGAGCGCGCTGATCGGACGTCAGCGCTTGAGCGCCAGCCGGTACACCGCTCCGTTCAGCGCGTCGAGGAACTCATCGACGCGCTGCGTTGCCACCCGGTTCTCGTTCTTGCCGCCATAGCCCTGGATTTTGGTAATGGCGTTCGACATGCGGGGATTGTTGTGAACCAGCGCATCGACTTTCGAAATGAATCCCAGGAGGTCGCGGCAAAGCTGCCGCCCTTGCGGAGACAGGCCCAGATAAACCGCGACGGAAATGGTGTTCGTCTCGACACGCACATAGCGGATGTGGGCATCGTAGTCATGAAATCGCGGATGAAAGAAGTCTTTGATGCATCTGGGCGACGGGTAGCCGTGCTTGTGCCACGTTCCCCACGGATGGCTCGACTTGCGATGATTGCAGTCATGACAGGCCGCCGCGAGATTCCAGTAATGCAGCGAGAACCGCGGATACTCATCGCGCGAGAGGACGTGCTCCACGGGCCGCGCGTAGGCAATATTCTGCAGCCAGCGGCGGCAATAGCAGCAACGGTTCTTTTGGAGCTGCGCGAGATGGTCTCTCAGCGCCTTCTGAATCTGAACGCCGAAGTCGATGGGTTTTCCTTTCGTATTGGTCGCTTTGACCGAACGCAATGCGGGCCACCTGTCGGTGTTCTTCCGCCGGGAGAGCCTTCGTTCTCTCCGCCATAGTGTCCTGGCGCAAACAAACAGATACTGATACTCGTGCGGCGCGCTGAAGAAAGTTTGTCCCTCTTCCACGAGTTGCTGGATTCGCTGGCTTTTTGTTGTCATTCCGGTCGTGGCCTTAGTTGCGCGATGCCTTTACGTCTCGGATCTCCGTGATGGCGGCCTGCGCCTTTTCGATCAGATCGATATCTGCTACCGCAGTGTCCCGGCTGTCGAAAGTCCTGCCATCTTCCACGATGCGCCTCATCTCCCCAAGCTGGCCCAGAATGTCATTGCCGACATCCTGAGCGACTTGATCGCGATTCGCGACGTCAATGAATTCTGCCACGAGGGATGCGCATCGCTCGTGTACTTCGCGGTTGTTGGTCGTGTAGGTTCGAAATCCCTCGAACAGCGCGGTCTCCACAGAGCGCCGGGATTCCTCATCCAGCGGTTGAAGCGTGACGTCACGGAGCGTGAAGCAATGGTCGTCGCTTTCGAGCGCGCCCGAAATGACGATGGGTGAATGCGTGGCGACGAGAACGTCGGCACGGAACCGCCGGCCGATGGTCGTGAAAATCTTCGGGATGGCGCGTTGCCAGCTTACGTGAAGACTGATCTCCGGCTCGTCCACGAGGAACAGTGTGCCACTGCTGGCGTACCGAACCATCTTTGCGGCGAGCATAATGATCTGCTGCTCACCCGAGCTGAGCTCGTCGAACGGCGTGATGCTGCCGCGGTCCTGCCTGCGCTTGAGTCCCAGCTTATACATGCGCGAAGCCGCCGGAGATTCCTGCAACGATACGGCACGCTCCCGGTCGATAGCCTCGTCGGCGTTCAGGCGCACGACGCCGCCTATGAGCCCGCCATCCGCGTGAGCGTTTCTGCCGATGCCACGGGGCATGAGATACAACTCGGATTCGAATCCGGCTAGCTGGGCGATCTCGTCGAAGATTGCCTTCTTCTCCGGGCTTGCGTGAATCTCGAGCATCAGTCTGCCCGCCATGACCGCCGCGTCGCGAATGTTGATTCCCGCCATGGAAGTCCGGGCGCCCATGTACGTGTAGAAGCTGGCGCCCTGTCCTTTCAGCAATCGCGGGAAACGATCGATTGCCCCGAAGGAAATGGCGACCACCTTCCTTCTTTTCTTGACGGCTGTTTCGTGGGCGATATCCTGCAAGAGAAAGCTCTTGCCTTCCCCGTTGTTGCCAATGACGTAGATTCGCTTTCCTGACGCAGACTCGTCATCGAGATATCTATTCACTATCGCACGGTCGACTCTCGCCAGAAAGTCATCTTGACCCTTCGATTGCAGATACGCCTGCGCGACGAGCCTGCACTCGTTTTCGACGACGTGCCAGACAGGCACCTGCTGGCACAGTCCCGGCACGTTCCGATACCCCGAGCCGAACTCGCGCGCGAAGATGTTCTGCAGCAGATGTTCACCCTTGCCCGACGGCTCGAATGGCGCGTGGTCGAAGTCGATACGTTCGGTGCACAGGGCGACCAGCCGTCCAACGAACGATGCCACGGCTTTCCCATGCTCGCTGAAGCCAAGATGCGCCAGAGGCTCGGTGTCGATGAATAAAATCGTTTCCTTACCTAACTGGAATCCTGGCCCATCCTTCCGAATCAGCCACGCCGAAAACTTCGCGGACTTCTGACCACTTGCGCTTCGCGGAAGATCGATGACCGCGACCACGTGTCCGCCCCGCACGAGTTCGTCCCGGGGACGGAACCGCACCTGCGATGACTGGCCATCGCTTCGAGGGACGATCACGAGCATCAAGTCGAACCGTGCATGAGTCAACATCGCTTCATGAGCGAAACTCAATGCAGATGGCGGTCGCGACCAGGGGCGGTTTTCCACCAGGGAAGCGATTTCGTCCCGATGGAACCGCCTTCCAGGGGGATTGATCAACGCCAGATCCACGCGGTGGTGGGGCCACTCGAACAGTTCCTCCTGACTCGCCGGGGATGGCAGTTCTTCATTGCGGATGGCGTCCATACGCAAGCGCATGTCCCGCGCAAAACCCAGCCAGTCGCGACGCACACCGGTCAATACCCGGAGACTTTGGCCGGCGACCTTCGCGGCCTGGATTGGAAACTGACCCGTCACGCCGAACATATCGACTAATGTATGGCTTCCGAGCGGCAAAAGCGCCGACGCCAGACGGGCGCAAAAGGCCTCCCGTGCGAAATCGACGCCGGGCGCGGCCAGACGTGCGAGGCCCAGATCGAAGACGGGCGGGATGAATTCCTCGTCCACCTTTCGCAGCCACTCGTACACGAAGGAGAACCGCGTCAGAGCTGCTTCCTCATCGCCTGGCGCGATGAGCGTTTCCTCAACTCGGTCGTGGTGAAATGCCTCCCGGACGGCCGAAACAAGGCCGTTCATGCGCTCCCTGAATTCCGCCGGATGACTGGCACGAAGCCACGCAAAGATCTCTGAGTCACTCGAGATATTCGCATAACTCTCATTGACCAACAGACGCCTGTCGAACAGCGCCTCTATCAGGCCACTGCCCGACGGCTCCCGGTAGCTGACCGCGTGAACGTAGAGACATACCATTGCTTCCAGATGGATCTTGATCTTTCGAGTGTCGCCAAGGTCGGACGACAGCTTCAGAAAGCCTTGCCAGAAGCGGGTGGCGATGATGTCTGTCTCGCGGAGAGTGTCCATGAAGATTCAAGGTAAGAGAGGGCGTCGACGGGGTCGATAACATGTCGATCCGTCGCCTGATGATCAGCAAAAAGGTCAATCCGCAGCGATGATACGGGATGAGCAGGCAGCGTGTGGCATCGCTTGGCCTGCGCGGGTTGTCCTGATCGTTCGCGGTGATGGTCTGATAACTATCGACAATAGCGCCGCCGCATCCCAATTCACTCGACTCGATGCAGTCCGCTCTGCGGAGCAGGCGCTCAGCACATGGCCTGAGAACTCGCCACAGACATTCGCGAGCTTGCCGGGCGGCCCAGGGCATCGCCAGGACACACGATCTAGATCTTTTTTAGTCTCCCGGGAAGCATCGGCAGCGCGTGCCGCTTGTGCGAAGAATCGAGGACGATCGCAAGCTAGGGCGCTCCAGGGCAAACAAGCCACGTCGATCAACGCGCCTGGAAGTGTGGATCGAAGAGGAGCCGCGGCCATGGATGAGGAACGTGCCTCAGTGCGCAGGCCTGGTGTTGCGAGGCGGCCGCCGGCGCTTCCGGCACGAGCGAACTCCGACGCCGTGGTAACAGGTTCGACGCCTGCGGCGCGCACGCTGCACCGGCGCCTAGGAAATCAGGGCACGCAAGCCTTCGCGGCACGGCTGGCAGCCAAATCCGGCGTTCCCGCAGCCGCATCCGTAGCCACGCCACCGATCCAGGCGAGCCTCACTGTCAGCCAGCCCGGAGACCCTTACGAACTGGAAGCGGACCGCGTCGCCGATTCCGTGATGCGCATGCCCACGCCGTCCACGCAAGCTCCCGGCATTTCCACCGTGTCGGCGGCGGGCCCAGCGCTTCGACGATCTTGCGCCACGTGCGAGGCCGCGAGCGAGCACAAGGCCGAGGTCAATGGGCAGATGCGACTCGACCGGAAGGAAGCCTCCGGCGCCGCCTTTGGCGTCGCGCCCGCGGTCGAAACGAACGTGCACATTCTGCAAGGCCAAGGCAGTCCCTTGTTGCCCGCGACACGCGCCTTCTTCGAGCCAAGCTTTGGCGCCGACTTCAGCCAGGTACGCGTGAACACAGGCCCGCGCGCGGATGAAACGGCACGCTCGCTCGGCGCGCGTGCCTTCACGGTGGGCTCCTCGATCTCCTTCGCCGCCGGCCAGTTTGCGCCGACATCAAGGGAAGGCCGGCACTTGCTGGCACATGAGTTGACCCATGTGGTGCAGCAGCATCCGGAGATTCGCCGGACCGGCACAGCCGTGCAGCGTCAACAGGCCTCCCCCGGTGCGCCGCCGCAAGACGGCGATACAGCCAAGCTTGACATGGCAAGAATGGTCGGCGTTCCACAGGTCCAGGCCGACCACTGGTACAACATCAGTATTCCGGGTACCGACTACCAATTCGACCCCAGCATCGAGGGAGTCAAGACCGCGGCCGGCGTCGTCAAGGACGCGGCGGTCGAAAGCCTGCAATGGGTCGCCGACGAGATCATGGGTCTCGTCAATGGCGCGCTCGACTGGCTCAAACAGCAATGGGCGGAACTCAAGGGCATGGCGCATGCCGCCTGGGATCGGGCGAAGGCGGCATTTAATGACATCATCGGCTTCTTCAAGAACCCGCTTGGCTTCCTCGCCGACGCGATCATGGGCCTGGACACCGACGCGCTGACGCGCGGATGGGCGACGTTCACGGGCCTGGTGAACTCCATTGCGAACGGCTTCAAGGCCATGGTCGACAACATACTCGGGGCGGCCAGCGCGCTCTGGGGCGTCATCAACCGCTTCGCGACCGGAGTGCTCAACCGGGTGGCGAGCCTTACCTCGAACTTTCTGTTCAGGAAACTCCCTGATGTCGTGCAGAAAGGCGTGAACGCCCTTATCAACACGCTGAGGAGCCTGTGGCAGGACATCAACGATGGCTGGACCGCGTTGGTCAAGGAAGTCAAGCAATGGGCCGACAGCGCGATCGACGCAGTAATGGGTTTCGTGAACCGAGTGATGAGTTTCGGCATCAACGTCGTCATTTCGGGCATCGTCCTGTTCGGCCAGGTGGTTCTGTTCCTGAAAGATCTGTTCACCCATCCGCGCAAGTACGTCGACCTGCTTGCCGCACGTACCGTGCAGGCTTTCGAGAACGTCGAAACGCGCTTTGCGGAAGTGATTGGCCAGTATCTCGGCGGCACGAAGGCGGCGCCGGCGGCGGCGAGCTTCAGCGGGCCTGCCGCCACCACGGTAATGCGGGCACCGGCGCCGGACGCCGGCAAGAAAGGATCGGCCTCGTGGGCGGAGATCGGCTCGGGCGTCCTCGCGATGATGGGCAAGAAATGGGCCGAATTCAAAGCCAATCCCATGCGCGTCGTCGTCGACCTATTGATCGACTTGATCTACCCGATGGCCGGGAACGTCAAGGACATCATCCAGCTCTTCAAGGACATCTGGCACATCGTGACAGGCCCCCTGAGCGCCGGGTCGCTCGAGGAGCTGTGGACGAGCCTGCTGCTGATACTCGACATCCCGATCCTGATCTACCACACCGTCGTCGGCGTTCTGATGCGCACGCTGACACTGCCCCTGATCGTCGCCAGTTTCATTCCTCATCCGGTCGTCAAGGGCCTTGCCGCGTTGGTCGGCTACGGGTTGCTCGGCGCTTTCGTACAATCGGAGCAGCTTAATATCGGCCACAAGCTGCTGCTCCTGAAGACCGGCTCGACCACGGCCGCACAGAAGGAAGAAGCGTACAACCGGATTGCCGACAGCCTGATCGCGTTCGCGATGGCGCTGGCGATCGCCCTGTTCATACTGCTGCTCCACTTCCTCGGAAACATTGCGAAGGGCATCTATAACTTCGTCAAGGGAAAGGTGTTCGGCATCGACCCAGCACCGGCGGGAGGCAAGGGTAGCCAGCCGGGAAAGGGAAAAGGGCCGAAGGGCGAACCCGATGAAGGCAAACTCGGCGAAGCCAAGGGGGACAAAGGTACATCGAGCAAGGACGGCAAGCGCCGCCTGCGCATGAATGAAGGCGAGTGCGAAGTGTGCGCCTCGCCGTGCGAGAAGCTGCGCAAGAAATACGGGTCGCTGGTCACAGACAAGATAGAAGCCAAGATCAAGGCGGTCGAGGACAATCCGAAGCTGAACGATGCAGCGAAGGAGGAAGCCCTCAAACCGATCGAGCAGGAACTGGCAGACGCGCTCAAGGCCAAAGCTGCCTCAGTGAAAGGACCGTATTCTCACCTCCCCGATAACATCAAGGTAGAGCCGGGCCGCGATTTCCAGCCTGGGCAAAAGCCGAAGATCCTCGCCGAGAACGCCAACCAGCACGGCGGCAAACTGTTCTCCGACGAACCGCTCGATCCGTGGTACGGCAAGGAACTCGAGCCGCCGCTCAAGGGACCGCAGGAGCCGGGCAAATTCGCCCGGGTTCCGGACAACCAGGCTCAGGTCGATCACATCATCCCGAAGACCGGGCCAAACGGCGAGCCTCTGGGATCTAACTCCTACTCGAATGCCAAGGTCGTATCGGCCGAGTACAATCGCGGAAAGAGCAACAAACTGTAGGCGCCATGATGACCGCTCGAGGCTATCCGAAGTCCTATGCGTTGCGACGTGGAGTCATCCTCCGGGCGGCCGTGCACACGACAATGCTGGCGAGCGAGCCCGCACTCGGTGGCTTCCTCGCCTGGGACGGAACCGACTACGTGCTCAACAACGCCGACGGTACCTACGCCGCGATCACGTTTGACGGATCGGACATCGTCGGCGTCTTCTTCGATGCGGAAAGCAGCTACAACCCGTACGTATCGGGTGGCGCCTATGACATCGAGATTTTCTTTCGCGGGATGCCGCCGCGCTTGCGCTCGCTGGCCGAGCGCCATGCGCTCGCCTACAACCGCCAGAACTATCAGTGTCGTTCCATGGCATTGATCACAGCGGCATTCTGGAGTGTCGACGACTATCTGACGGCCGCATTTCCGTGGGAGGATGTCTTCCGGCACGGCGCACATATCGTGCGTGTCGAGCTGCTCGGCGACACTGACGAGGCCTGGCAGGAATGGCGCGAAGCGTATCAATGTTCGCCCGGACAACTCGCCGCCGCGCGCGCCCTGTTCTGGCGGGACTTGAGCAAGTAACGAGAAAGAAAGCGTCTACGGTGTATGGACCGATCGAGAAATCCGTCACTTCTTCCTGAACGCGTGTTTTCCAACGCTAACATCATCGGCACCGCAAGGCCGGCCGGTCGCCGCACTGCAACTTGTTCACTACTACAGCGCGTTTCCACCGTCACCGAGCCGACGTTCCAACGTCCGCATACAGGTTGGGATGAACGAATGTTGATGGCCGCACTCTGCCGAATGATGTAACGGCGATCAACGATGACAGGAGCGGGCACGCCTGCGTGTGAATGAGCATAATCAGCAATCGGTATTCGGAGCCATCGAACGCGTGCCGCGCGACTTCGCGTGGGATCGGAATTGACGGTTGACGATGCGAATGGGCGTCCGTCGTTCGAGCGGCTGCAAAGCCGTTCGCGAACGTCTGTCCCAATCTGGGTGAAGGCAGCGATGCGTGAAAACCCCGCGCGCCTCTGTGTGTTCGACATGCTCGCCAATGTGAGCGTGACACTCGCAGCCTGCCGCTTGCCGAGCGAAAAGAGGCTCTGCGCGACAGTTTCGACGACACCGGCACGCTCATCTTCGTGCACGGAGTCGTATCGGCGGGTCTGTGGGTGTTTCAGCAGGTCCAAGCAACGACCTCGAAGGCATGGTCGCCAAGCGCCTCGACTCGACCTATCACCGCGGGAGCAAACCGCACGTCACGGCAATTGAAGGTCGCTCCTAGAAGAAAAAGGGCCAATATAGAGGTCCAGTCGGACCTTACCGAGCTGTCCGTATTATTGGAGTTGTTATACGGACCCAGGCAAGGGTCTTTCCTTGCTGGACAAGCAACCACGGATACATAATGGGCGAATGAATATCAGTTGTTATATCTCGGCGAGTCCGTTTAATAACTGTTAGGCTAATTAAGGAGTCGTTGCGCCATGACTAAATTTATTTCATTTTTAAGCAGTTTAGTTTTGGCAAGCGGGACTGCGCTCTGCGCTGAATCCACAAACAGCATTGACGACAAATCACTAAAAGACGTTCCAGAACCTATCAAGTGCTATGGCTACTTAGGTGACGTTACTGGCGACGAGAAGATGTCCGTAGGTCTCGCTGTTCAGCTCTGCGCAGGCACAAAGAATGCCAAGGCCACTTTAGTTTGCTACAAAATGGCGTTTGAAAGACTGGGGTTGAACCGTGGCCTTGCCATCGAGCTTTGCAGCGAGGGAAGAAAGCTTCAATGATGGGTTTTAAGAGTCACCCCTGCACAAAAGGTACCTAACATTTCGTTCAAGGCGGACAGCTTCGCCGCCGCTTAACTCGAACGTCGAGTGCCCGCTCACGGAGGTGTTGCTGACGGTTCGTGGCTCGTTTCAAGCGAACCCGGAGGGCGGGTATTGGCCGATAGCACCAATTCGAGAACGCTCTCCAGAGCGGTCGTTGAGATGCTCAGTGGTTACTCACTGGCATCTGATGTCAACGAGAACTACCGGACCCTCTCCGGTCATACGCGTCCGCATTAGCCTAACGGCAACTTCCATGGCATGGGCAGTCGTCACCCGTGCGGCCATCGCTGCCTCGTGGTCGGCCAAAACTGCCGTCCATCGCTAGCAGTTGACGCTATTTCCGCAAAGACCGGTTCCGAGTAACGCTGTCAGGGAACATTGTGAAACGTGATGATCGAGGGGAACCCAGACGCCAGGCCAAAGTTCTGTGTCTGATAGGCGACGGTGGTGCTTGTCATCCGGAACTGCGCCACTACGACGCTGCCAGGACCGGTAAGGGTAAGCACGTGCGCGACGGTGTCGTAGTTGCGGTCGGTGGCGTTGGCCTCCAGCTCGATAGAATGGTGCTCCCCAAATTCCTCGATAGTGCCGCCGAACGCGCCTGGGCTTCGCAGCACGAGCTTGGCGTTATTGCCGGCAAACTTGATCGCTTGATCTGCCACGGCCTCGAGCGATGCCACGCTGTCTGTCTGCAGTTCGGTCGAGCCGCTATCCTCAAGCGTACCGAAACACCGCAGCTCGCCGCCTGCAGCGACCGTGATCTGGCCGGCATTGTCGAGATCACCGATCAGGTTCAGGTTCTGGTGCACGGTTATCGTCCCACGCTCGCTGATAACGAATCCCGCGGAGGCAATTATCGTCCCGTGTCCGATCAATGTGCCGCCATCGTTGACGCCGAACGCCGATGTTTCGATCTGCCCATCCGCAAGCGATAGTGTGCCGTTAATGTTAACTGCGATGCCCGCCGAAACAAAACCATGCTTCTCGACCGTGAGCGAGCCAACCCCGAAATGCCCTACTTCAATGGCGTTATCAACGATGAGACGCGCGCCGTCGTCCTTGACCGTCACAATGCCGTTGCCCTGGTCACTTTTTCCACTGTCCGGGGCCCACCCGATTGCCACATCCTCCGCGAAGACAAGACCACGCTCATGCAGGTGCAGTTCTCCGACCGAGTAACGGCCGACAATGACCTGTCCGTGTGCCTGCAGCGACGCATGCGACACGTTGACGATTCCGTGGGACGGTGGGATGTCGGGGGATGGTGGGATGCCTTTGACCCCGGGGTGGTTCCCGATAACCAGGGCCCACGGATATTTAATCGGGTCGCTGTTCCCGACGGTTACCGCAGCCCCTTGCATGATCGTTAGCGTGCCGGTCCCGTCTTGTCCGACGGACATCGGCTGATTACCACCGTTGATAACGGCGTGCGCTCCCCGCACCACCAACGTGCCGTGATTCCCGGCAATCCTTGCGATGGAGATCGCGAATGTGTCTGGCGGGTTACACCCTGAGATGACGACGCGGCTGTCGTCGACTGTCACGATGGCTGGGTCGGTAGTCGGAGGGTTGGGGACGAAATTCAGCCCGATATGAAGCTTCGGCGTGGTCAGAATGGAGCCCGGAGCCAACGTCAACCTTTCGTTGACGGGACAGCCGTAGGTTGCAGTCAGGTGGCCTTTAACCTCGTTGGTCCCACCAAAGTTCAGGACCCTTGCGGCACCCGTTCCGGTGATCGGCTTAGCGGCGTCAACGATGATCGCGACGTCATTGGGTCCTGGCGGCGCTTCAGCTGCGTTATCCCAGTTGCCTGCTATAGCAAACACGCCCGTCCCGGCGCTTCCAGTCCAATGAAATATGGTCACGATAATCTCCGGCGACTGGTCGCGTTGGCATAGTCGCAGCGTGCGTGTGCGTCTGCGATGCCTCCGGCTGTCGGGGATAAGGAGTTACGCACTGCGACCGGGTGTTCAAAATATAGGTGGATATTTCCGGAATGTTTAGTTTTAGATCGTGACCACCTCAGGACTTGTCCGCGTTGCTCGGAGCCAGTATTCGCCAATGTCATATTCGAACCAAAAGCCGTTCTCGTTGCTGATTATGCAACGTTCACTCTCGCGAATTGAAACGGCCGCTTACTGAGTTGGATCTGTCGTGCAAATGCCCGGGCAACGGTGTGAGTGAACAACTCTTCCTGGCCGGCTGTACGCGTTCCCCCACTGCGCCGGAAAGCTGCCGTTGAAGACTCGAACGTGAGCACTGTAGATCGTCCACGGACCTGGCGCTCCCGGCATATGCGAAATTCATGCGCCTTGTCGAGGAAGCCGAGGCGACATGTTCCTCCAAGGCACGTTATGAATCTTTCGTGACTTGCGTTTTCAACGCTTGACTTGGACCCTCAACCGGCTATCAATAAAGCAGCATCATTTCCGTTCGGGGCTGCAATGAAGGCCTCCCCAAGTGAACTCTCACACACCCGCACGCGGGCGGCACAATATGTCCGTATGTCGACGGACTATCAAAAATACTCTCCTGAAAACCAGAAGCTCGCGATCAGCAAATTTGCCGTAGATCATAATATCGAGATCGTTGCCACCTATGAGGACACCGGTAAAAGTGGATTAACTCTCCATGGCCGTAAAGGCTTGCAACGCTTGCTTGCCGATGTACACGCTGCCGATCGTGAATTCGACCAGGTACTCGTGTTCGATGTCAGTCGATGGGGACGGTTCCAGGACGTCGACGAAAGCGCTCACTACGAGTACGTGTGCCGACAGGCAGGCGTCAAGGTCACATATTGCCAGGAGAGCTTCAACAATGACGGCACTCCAGCATCGAATCTCCTGAAAACGTTGAAACGCGCCATGGCAGGAGAATACAGTCGTGAACTTTCAGCAAAGGTATATGCGGGGCAATGCAGGCTCGCTGAACGTGGGTTCTGGCAAGGCGCTTCAGCAGGCTTCGGACTTCAGCGAATCCTTGTCGATGCGCACCGAAGAGTGAAGGGGCCACTGAAGGACCGGGAACGTAAAAGCCTGCAGACCGATCGCGTGATCATTGTTCCCGGCAAGCCGTCCGAAGTGGCGTTGGTTCGCCGCATATTTGAATGGTACGTCGAGCACGGGATCGGGCCGTACAGAATTGCGAGGAGACTCAACGACTTTGGGATCTGCAACGCACGAGCGGGCAAGTGGCCATCCCAGCTGGTTGGCAACATTCTCAATAACGAAAAGTATGCGGGCGCCAATATCTATGGCCGTACAGCAACGAAACTCAACGCGCCATGGAAACGGAATCCAGAATCCGAATGGGTGCGGGCTCCACTTGCGTTCGAACCGGTCATTGATCCGTCAGTGTTCAAAGCAGCTCACAACATGCGCCGTCGGCGTACCAGATTCCTGACCGACGACGAGCTATTAGACCGGCTTGGCTGTTTCGCCAAATCTGCTCGCAGGATTACCCAAAAAACAATCGACCTCGAACGGACACTGCCCGCTGGGCAAACCTACGCCAGGCGCTTCGGAAGCGTGCTCAACGCATACACGCGTATTGGCTATGAACCGCGCTGCCACGGAATGTCCCCTGAAGTCTTCCGGGCGTCACGCTCGGCACTTCGCGCACGTGTTCAGCACGTAGCAGATCAACTTCGTATCAGAGGACACTCTTTGGCCTTCTCGGCAGATGGCAACACCGTGACCGTCGACAACGAACTGAGCATTCGGTTTGTAGCGAGGCTCGTACGTCACTACGATTGTCGAAGTCCTCGTTGGAAAGTACGCTGGCCACTCCGCTCGTCTCCTCATCTGCTTGCAGTGTTCCGTCTTGACGCAGCATTCGCATCGCTTGTCGATGTGCACCTATTTCCAAGAGGCAGCCTTCCACCTGGACGGGAGTTAGCGATATCTATTGGAAAGGGACGAGAAGGAATCTTGGAGAAATTCCGGTTTCCCGATGAAAGCATCCTGATTGAACTGACGGCACGATGCCCTCTGGAGATGTCATATGAACGGCCTGACACAGCAGCCGATTGAATTCATCCCGACCGAACAGATTCGCGTCATTAACCCCAGCACTCGTGGGAAGAAGCAGCATCAAGCCATCGTTGAGAATATTGCATCGGTGGGACTGAAGAAGCCGATAACAGTAAGCAAACTTGCCGAGGCTATCGGCGAGTATCGATATGACCTCGTTTGCGGCCAGGGACGCCTCGAGGCCGTCCGGCTACTCGGCTACGAGACCATACCCGCGCGCGTCGTGATCAAGGATGAGGCGGACTGTCTGCTGATGAGCCTTATCGAAAATGTGGCGAGGCGAAACCATTAAACACAGGAACTGCTCCGCGATATTCAGGCGTTACGGCAAAGCGGATATACGGACGGGGAAATTGCTATCAAAGTTGGCCTGTCAACCGCCTACCTGCAAAATGTCATGTTTCTGCTGGATCGAAGAGAGGAACGACTTCTTTCAGCCGTCGACAATGGAACGATACCAATCGCTATCGCCATACACATTTCGCGGGCCGAAGAACAAAAGGTGCAGTCTGCCCTGATGGATGCCTACAGTCAGGGCACACTTAAGGGAAAACAGCTTGCAGTCGTGCGCAAACTCCTCGAGCGAAGAAAGACTACCGGTGAGCGAAAATTCAAGCCATCCGGGGTCAAGATTGGGGCGAAAGGTCAGCAATTCAGTCCGGGCCATCTCCGTCGCGTATATGTTCGCGAGTGCAATCGACAAAAACTGTTGGCAAAGCGAGCTGAAGTCGTCCAGGCAAGGCTCTCCTTCATCGTTCACTCCCTGAAGGAAATGATGAGAGATCGAGAATTTGCAGAACTACTTTCGGAACAGGGACTGACTACGATTCCAAAAATACTGGAACAAAGAATCAGGCAAGAGGCACCGACATGGAAACACTGACAGAAAATCTCGTGAAACGGGGTTTCGACATTGACCCCGTTACACTCGGTCTTGACAGGTTGCACTCACCGCGCCCGCTGCCGGACAACGCTGTAACCAGCCGGAAGTTTTTGCAGATCCTCGCTTCCATTGCAACCGTTGGTCTGGTCAAGCCCATCATCGTGACTCCTGATACCGGGCTCAACGACTCGTATCGGATTCTCGACGGACGCCTGAGAGTTGAGGCACTGAGGCGACTTTCTATCACAGAAGTCACGTGTCTCGTCGCACAGGATGACGAGGCGTACACCTACAATAAATTCATCAATCGACTGACGCCTGCACAGGACGCAAGGATGATAGCCAAGGCAATCTCGCGAGGTGTCCCGAAGGATCGAATCGCAACTGCGCTCGGTGTCGATGTCAATACCGTACGACGTCGCGCCACGATGCTCGATGGAGTCTGTCCCGAAGCCGCCTCCCTGATTGCTGACAGGAACTGTCCCGCCAAGACTTATGAAACGCTTAGACTGATGAGGCCGCTCCGACAGATCGAGGCGGCGGAACTCATGTGCGGGCAAAGCAACTTCTCATCAACATTTGCCAAGGCGATTCTGGCCGCGACACCGGAGAGTCAGCTTGTGCCACACAATCGTGCGCGCGACTCGCGACAATCGGAGGCTGCCGCACAGCTCGCGCGACTGGAAAGAGAATTGGCAACATTGCAGACATCAATTGCACAGACCGACGAACAATGCGGCATAGACCATCTTCACCTTACCGTTTCCGCGGCCTATATTGCCAGGCTCATGCATAACCCGTCCGTCGTCGCGTGGATAGAGGCTCACCACCCGGAATTTGCGTCGGAGCTCAAGGCGATAAGCGACGAGTCCGGGTGCTTCCTGCCCGCCGTCGAACAAACCCGTTCTCGCTCGAAAAACATACGCAACAAGAGTGTCAAATCGAGATCAACCCGGGGTTCCTAATTGGACACTGCCGTTATTCATAAGACAACAGCAACCGGCACCCCGACACATACTTATCGTCAATTCAGGTCGATCGTTCGACTCCGACAATAAACCTTTCGGCTATTCCCGTGACCTTTCCACACATGGATTCGTCGGTGGTATTCAAGAGGAAAACACACGGCAGCGAGAAATCGGATTGTCGCCGACAATCAATATTCTCGCGGATTGCAACAAACAAATCGTTGGCCTACGCTTCACTGTACTTTCGAAGGTACTCTCGGCATCGGGAGCCAGCCAGGTGTCTGGACGGTGTAGTGAGTCAAGATGAATTGGCGACTATGGTCACTTGCTTCCAGTACACACGTTCGATACCCGTTGAGTAGCGCCTTGGCGCGCGCTCTCCGGTGTAGGCGTGCGCGTGTCTCGGTCAGTAACGCGCAGCGGCCCGGAGATTGCATTCGCTTGCTTCTCATTCCAGCCGGAGATAGACGTGGCATAGCACAACGTACGAGGTCAACTTTCACGTCATCAATTCGCCCAAGCTGCATCCCACCACGCCTCAAGGAGGTAGCACCATGGACATTTCACAGGCATTTGTCGCGTTGAACGGTAAGTTCGTCGATACAGTCAACGCTCACGATACGCACAGTTGGGCGGCCTTGTTTGCCGACGACGCCATTCTCATTCCGGCGGGCCAAGAAGCTGTGACCGGCCGAAAGCGAATCGAAGGATGGGCCGAAGTAGCAACGAAAGTCTGGAATCGTTTGGAAATCCAGCAACGGTTTTGCACATCTGATGGAAATGTGGCCTGGGAATCCGGAGCCTGGACTGGAAATATCAACATACCGGACGGACGGACCATGGACATCAGCGGAAACTTCCTACTCATCGCACAGAAGGAAGGCTCCGCGTTGCGCATCAAAGCGCACGCTTGGAACGTGAATCCCACGACGCCTTGACCAGTTGCATCCCTATCACGACGAATTGACGACTTAGTCGAGTGGCGCACTGGTTGACACACTCGACGCCCGACTGCGTGCCCGTTTTGTCGCTGTTGCGACGGGTCCCCGCTATGTCCCAGCGGCAGCAACTGCGCGAGGTGCCGATACCTTTGGCGTTGATTTCGCAGCGGCAATGGTCGAAAATGCGACGCGTCTTAACGCAAAGCCCATCTTCAACCTGGGTAGCGCCGGTAGAATGGAGAAGAGTCTCACGGTCGTGATGACTGCCGTTGGTGAGAAAACACCTGGACACAGTCGTCTAAAGACACCCATGAGGTGTGTCGTCAAGATTGCATCCACCTGGTGCAGTTCGTCGGGATTCAGAATCCACACAGCGATGTCCGTAAATGGTCGTCTGAAAAGTCGCTGTTTCGCCTGCACAAATGCGTCATCAAGGTCGAAGCACAAACCATGACTATTGCCGTTGATGGACCGACACGCGGGACTATTTCGCGGAGCAAAACACGGAAATTCCATGGGCCGCGCTTTACAAAAGACAACTGGCAAAGCTGGCAATGGGTATAAAACACCGCATTTGATGCCGTCATCTTCGCGACTGCTTGCGAGGCGTCGCTAGGCGCGCCTTCTGCCGGGGAAGTCGCTCGTCGACCGTTTCCGGGTCGAGGCCGTGGAATCGCAGGTGCCTGCGCAAGAAATTCCGCGAAAAGAGAAGGCCCACCTCGCCGCTTATTCCTGACACGCCTGCCAAGGGCGGCATTCCTTCTGCAATCCATCCCTCAGGTGTGTGCATTGGCGGCAACTGGTTGAATGCGACCTCCCACATGTAGTGCCCGAGTACTTCGTCGGCAGCCTCGGCGGCGTGATGTACGCCGGCGTCGAAGCTGTCCGTCGTGCAAGAGACCTTCAGGCTGCGCGATGCAAGCGCAGCAACTGTACGCAGGTTACCTCCCAGAAGCTTTCTGGAGATGTCTATCTCTTTCGGACGCACGGAAACCTGGTCAGCGACACTTTCGACGACGTCTTCGACGCATCGCAACGTTCATCTTGGGATGATGGGAGAATGCGCCGTGACCGATGCGATAAGTGCCCGCTCGTGATATCAGTAAGCTTCTTCACGCCGGCCGCCGATGCCATTGCAATCGGAAAATCGACGCAAAACAGTTCGTCGACCAGTAGTGCGTTGGCGCGACTCGCTCGCACACTGGACGTGCGCCCAACTCTTCTTCCCAGGGAACTCCGCTGACCGCGTACCGATACGGCAGGAATTGATATCGCGGCCACAGGTAGCAGTGTTTACTGCGGTGCTGCATACAATTCACTCGGCAGCCAGTCGCGACAGGTCCACTTCGAGAACGCGGATGTGTGGCCGACCGCACATATCCAGAAACACATAATCTGGAAGAAATCTAGTTCGCCCTCTTAAATGCAGTCGAACGCGTCGCTCTTCCACCGGTGACTGACGCCCGGTGCGCGACCAGGCTATCCCGACGTCCTGTCTTCATGGCTACCTTCTTTAAAGGCTAACCCCGTGCAAACCATGCTGGAATACAAGGCGCACATGTCCTTTTTTGGTGATTGCGTGGGCACGGGCGTCAAAGTCGACTGGACCGATGGCGCAACTGGCGAACCGCTGCCGGGTCAGACAAATCTCAGCGCTCTACACGACGGGCACCGTCACTTCCCCTTCTTCTTTGCTGCGCGTTCCTTTGCCCATGCGCGCAGTTCGGTCACCGGCCATTCCCAAAAAAAACCGGCCTTCACTGGCTTCACCGGGCACGTCCCATCGCGAGCGTGTTCCAGCATCCGACCGTGCGACACGCCAACAATTCGCGCAGCTTCCGCAGTGGTCACCATCTTCCGGTATCGCTGCGGCTGCACTGCAGGCGCGCTGCTGGCTTCGGCAGTATCTGCCGCACCACCCGCATCGACCACTGCAGCCGAAGCCGCCGCGGCTGCGAAAATGTGTGCCGCGTCATAACCCAGAAGCAGCGATGCCATCGACACCGCCATGTTCTTCACTGCTGCTTCGCGCGCCTGCGTGTCCAGTGGCATGCGTGGATTCGTCTTCATCGTTTGTTACCTGCTCCGTGTTAAGTGTGCAGCCTGCTGGATGTGTGCCTTCTTCATGGTGCTTCGCTCCCTGTGGTGTAAGTGATCAGCGCTTCAGCGCTTCCCCTGCCTGCGTGATCAGCGCTGCATAACGCGGATCGTTCTTCGTGGCTTCGAGGAAAGCCTTCAGCGCTGCCGACATCGCATCCATGCGCGGACCGAAACCATCTGCCATGTCAGCCAGCCGGTTCAGTTCATCCAGCGCACCTTTCCGACCAGCAGCGCTGTCACCGTTCGCTGCCACTTCGATCAGCAGCGGCATCAGTCCGCGCCATGTGGGCGTCATGTCGATGTAACGCGGTTCCGGTGCCGGTTTGCTGGTGGTGTCGCTGGTCTTCGCATCCGATGCCATCGCGGGCACCCGGCGCACTTCGCGCTGCGGGGCTGCTGCTTCACAGGCTTGGATGAAACGCTTCCGCGCGTCCACGTCCTGCCGCAGCGTGTCAGCACCTGTCCACACATCGCTGCCCGGTGCGGACACGAAAAATTCGCGCCACGCATTGTTCGATGTGTCACCGCGCATCGCGTTACAGGCTTCACCCGGTGATCGAAACTGTTTGCCTAGGCTGGGCACATTGATCTTTCCACAGCGCACTTCAGCAAAGATTTTGATTCCCTTGTATGGGGTATAAAGCTGCGTGCCGCTGGGCAGATACAAGTCCTGCCACATCATTCCATTGCTCAAGTCATGTCCGTTCATGGTCATCGTCCTTCAGTCGTTATTTACTGGAGTTGCACTTCGGCAGGTTTGATCGTGAAGCTGTCTTCACCGATTTCGATCATGGTGCCGACCACTTGCATCAGGCTGATCCGTTCCACCCGTACAGCTTGGACATGTCCAGCGCGATGCGGATGGCAGCAAGCTGATCCGTTCCGGCTTCGATCATGAACCCGTGGGCTTCGGTGGGACTGACGATCACGCGATACTTCGGGCCATTCGTCACTTCGATGTCTTCCTTCATGGCGTTACTCTCCTTTAGGTTCCGTCTTTAGCACACCCTGCGCGTCGGCCTGCTTATCGAACCTGCCCATGACCGGCGCGCAGCCGTCCACGATCCGTTTATTCAGCGATTGATCGTCCCGCGTGATCGACCGATAACGCGTGACGCGACCATTGCGGATAAACACTTCGGTCAGCTTGCTGCCGGTGTATCCGCCATAACTGTTTTTGGCGTTCACGTTCAGACACAGCCGATAACCATAGATCGGAGTCGATGACCCTGCGGCTATCATGAAGCCTTTCTGCGGGGTGCTTAGATACTTGTTCTGCGCACTCTGCGGATCCTTCAGCACGGCTTCCTGCGCATCCGTGACCAGTTCTTCATAGTTCGCAGGATATGCACCATAGTCCGCTGCATCCTGTGCGGCACGATCCGGCGCACTCGCACACGCAGCCAAGCTGCCGACCAACACCGCCACCACCACCAGCTTCATCTTCGTCTTCATGCCATCACCTTTTTCCACAAAGTCGCCACACCTGCACCGATCCCGAACACCACCGCACCTGCGATGAAAAGATAGAACCCGGCATCGATCAGGAAGCGCACCAGATGCACGATCAGATAACCTGCCGCGATCAGGAACATGAGCCCTTTGCCGATGAAGTGCCACACATCATCCCAATTTGCCAGCAGCGCGATCACGCCTGCGAAACCCATCACCACCCGCACCGTCTGGTTCTTCACCACTGCTTTCACTGCGTCCATCACTTCACTCCATTACTTGAATTTCTGTGGATTCATCAGCCGCTTGAACATCTTCTGGCGGACAGATGCGATGCGATCAGGCAGCGCTTCGCTTTCACCGCGTGCATACGCAGGCATCGAATTTATAAACATGCTTGGGCAGCGTCACATGCACCAGCGCGATCGCGCGCTCAATGCTCTGTTAGTGGCGGATGAAGTGGCCAGTCTCTTTCTTATGATTCTGATTTTCTGCCGTCTTTACAGAATTGTAAGATCGCCCTTATCGTTCTGAACGTGAATCCATTCGGCTTGCGCGGCAGACGCGGCAAACAATGAAACGCCCACGACAAGCGCGGCAATGATATTGCGTGTCTTCATAATTTCTTTCCTTTCCCGAAAATAGGTTGAAATTACGACAACGCAATGCCGATCCAACATGCCTACGTGTTGCGCTTATCAACCGAAATAAACCATCGCGACCGGAGATTGCATGACAGCAATCTCTTTCTTATGATTTTGATTGGCCATCAACCTTACAAACATCATACATACGGACTGACGCCACGCATGCGGCGGAGCGTCACAGATCGAACGCTTACTCTAGAACTCTACAGATAATCAAACTCACCTTCCGGCGCAGCGAGCCGGCATACGCGCGACGTTTTTTAATTGATAACCATTCGTAGTCGCGCTTCGACCTAAGCCCCGCAGCCCCTCCCGCGTCCCTTCATTAGATCGCTACCCCGGAAACCCGCGCGACAGCGGGCTACACACCCTGCCTACATAGGGCAGTTACCCCAAAAATTACCCGTACGGAGCGTCGTGCGATCCGTGTACGGCGGCTTAGCACATGCTCCGAACGGAGGAGGCTACAACGCACACCCGGGGGCACCAGATGCTAACCGTTCGCAGCGCTGCAGAGCGTAAAAAGGCGTTCGCGGGACTTTGAACACACGAACGTAAAGCCTATTACTTGTCCTTTGTTGCGGCAGGAGGAGTATCGGCATTTTCTTTACCACGTTAAAAGGTCGCGACACAACCAAACGGCTTGAGGTTAGATCATCTAGATCCCGTACGGCTTCCAGCCCATTTTCCCGGTCCCAACTCGTTTCGGCCGGTTAGAATCGCTCATCGAGAGTCGGTGTAAAAGGTGATGATCCGATATTTAGGATTATTGAAGGCAATGCCACGCACTCCGTTGTGAACAGACGAAACTGGTCGGAGGTCGTGTGAAATTACAATGTTATCTCGTTGGTTACACCACTGAGCCTGTGCCTTTTCGCTCGCATTGCGTTTCCTCGGATTGGTGCTATTAGATGAGTGACTGCCCAAGGTCCGGAGTGTGAGTTCGCTGATGAAGGAAGGTGCCGTCCCGCCGTTCGATGCTGTCACCGTCAGCAATTCGCCACGTTGCTGACGTAGAGCCTAGCCCACTCCAATGTCGGCATTGGCCGATGAACGGAAGTTCGCTGCGTTATCAACGGCAGCCTCGTGCCGGATCGATATCGGAGCACCAAATATTCTACTTATGCAACTGAAAATGTTGGCCGGACGACCTTCGACGACCGCCGGTTGATTACTACACCTGCCGGTAGCTGCGCCAGCGAGTTCACCGCGCAGAAATCCGAAACCCGGCGAATGCGAAGGCCAGCTCGGCACCACACACGGGATACACCGCTGACGGCCCATCCCCGGGAACGATCACGTTATCCCGCGTCAACCATGCAAGCACCGACTTCGCCTCGAGCATCGCAAGTTGGATACCGATACACACACGGA
This sequence comes from Paraburkholderia steynii, assembly GCF_900100565.1. Lineage (NCBI taxonomy): Bacteria > Pseudomonadati > Pseudomonadota > Betaproteobacteria > Burkholderiales > Burkholderiaceae > Paraburkholderia > Paraburkholderia steynii. Next base: position 48,461 of record NZ_FNDI01000038.1, read on the forward strand.
CCGATTCCGAATCCGCAAACCGCGAGGGATCGAAGCTTTCCGGCGCATGCCAGCGATACTGATCCCGATGCAGCAGCGAGAAAGGCACTTGCATCACCGATGCCCTCGCGCACCTCGGTTCCGAAGTCGACCAGGTTCGCTTCGCAAGCCGGGCCGCAAGAAACACGGGCGAGCAGCGACACCGGTCCGGCGTGGCCCTCCTGCACCTCACCCTACCCGAGGTGCAGTACGTCGACATTGCTTGGGCCACGCGCACCGCTTGATTTCTTGCTGGGCCTGACTATCATAGGTAACTGATACAGCCCGCTGGAGCTTGTCCAGCGCCCTTTGTAGCACCTGTAGCACCCTTGCGGTTTGGCTCCGTCCCATGTCTGGATGGCCGCAGGTCTTGAAAAGACCCGGAGTTTCTTATCTACCCAGTTGGGGAATCGACGATTCCCCACCGGGGCTCGTGACGATTCCCTTTTTCTTTAGGAGAGTCGTCATGAATCAGGCAAACCCAGCCAAAAAGTACTTCGATCTTCACCTGACCGGCCTCGGTTATCTTTCGCGCGTACGCGAAGTGAACTCCGCCGGCAATGGTCGCGCCAAAGCGAGGCCGTTTCTCGCCTGCTCCATCGCCGCGTTCCACGGCGATCCCGAGGTTCAGAACGGTATTGTCTATCTGAATCTCGACCTGATCGTCTCGGGCGAAAAGGCCAGAGATGCGATCCTGTCGGTGATGAACGACGCAAATGATCGCGACGTCAAGGTGCTGGTCGGCTTTCGCGCCGGTGATCACTACATCAGCACCTATGAGATCAGGCAGGGCGACCGTGCCGGTCAGATGGGCACCGTCCTGAAAGGTCGACTGCTCAAGGTCTTCTGGATCAAGGTCGATGGTGTGTTTGTCTATCAGGACACGCAACATGAGACCCTGCCCGAAGACCCGGCTGATAACGCTGACGAAGCTGTCTTTCCTGACGAGCAACCGGATGCCCGGACCACTGACGATGCCGGCTTCGACGCCCCCATCGCCAGAGTTTCGACTCCCGATGCTTCAGCAGACCATGCCGCCGCCAGTCGCGACGTGACGCAGGTTCAGCGGTCTGAACGTCGACAGGATAGAACACTTGCTGCACACCCCGCGGAACACTCTGCCGGTTATCGCCGCGGAACCGGCTTCCTGCGACGCGCTGTCCGTCGGACCGGCACCCCATCCTGAAGTCCGGTTGCTTTGAGTGTCCCCGCTCCGTGCGAGTGCACTGCTAGTGATGGTCGTCAGTTTTGTCCACTGGGACATCGAGAGGCTTATTTGATTCGTTATACTTATAATTAAACGAGCTTGTCGGTTTTTCGGGCGTTTGCGCGTTCGCCCTTCTAAAACACGCGTCAATCCCTGGTTCATCCGCTTTAAAAAAGGCCAGGTGCGATGCCGGTTCACCGGCGTCAACATGCGGTTCGCTGATCCCTGCCTCAGGCGCCTTTGCGCTTTTCTCTCCTGAGGAGCCACAGGACGCCCGTCGCAGCCGCGAAACCGGCTGCGACTTTTCCCTTTCCTGCCCCCGACCACCGCGAGGCGATGTTCGCTGAGCTGCAACGCCAGTCAGCTTGACGCAGCGCGACACCTTGTCCCGCTGCGTCAAGCTTGCTGCCGGTGGCTTTCCTCTTCGCGTTCCCATTTCCCTGACCTCCCGGGCCGACGGCGGCCTCGAAACGCCGTGCCGTTTGCGCTCGCTGCGCTAAACGCCCCTGGTCGCGCGCCCGCGGCCAGGGGACATTGGCAGGTGTCCTGCTGTCCGGGCACCTGCCAATGGAGGTTTTACCGTTGATCCGCCGGCCGCGGATCCGTCAGGTCGCGGCGTCACTGTGACCACACTCGCGGTAACCGCAGTTCTTTTCCGGCGCGTTGTTTCTGCGCGGCTGCGTGCCAGATCGGCATTCGGAATGTTCTCTGTCCCGACTGGTTCAGATCGGTCCAATGGCAGACGCCAGGCGGCCAGCAATCTGATCATCCAGTTTTTCCACCCTCAGGGGATGCTTCCCTCAGGGGACGTCCCCTCATTTTCAGGAGTTTTCAAAATGGGCATGGACGTCTTTGGAAACACGCCCCGTTCAGACAAGGGCGCTTATTTCCGCAACAACGTCTGGTGGTGGCATCCCCTCTGGCAATACTGCGAAACGGTCGCGGCCGACATCATCCCAACCGGCAACCTCGGTCATTCGAACAATGGCTGGGGACTCGACGATGACGGGGCCACCGCGCTCGCAGAACGGCTGAACCTTGCTCTCCGGTCAGGTCACACGCATCGCTACGCCGAGCTGTACCACCAGCGACTGCGCTCTTTGCCATTTCAGCCGTGTACGGTGTGCGGTGCAACCGGCCATCGCGCTGAGCCACCTGCAACCGGCCCCGGACCTTTGTTGTGTAACGCCTGCGAAGGCAAGGGTGAAGTGCCTGATTTTGAGACGCACTACCCGTTCGACGAGGACAACGTCCGCGAATTCGCCGAATTCCTCGGTCTGTGCGGTGGATTCCGCATCTGCTAGGCCAGGTGTCATCCGCACTTGACCCGCCCTTGACCTTGTAGATAACCGCGCACAACAGCACGACGCGCCGGTCATTCCTGATTCTCACCCCGCGGGGCATCGCATCCCCATCGGGGCCGCATGCCCCTTCACACCTTCAAGGAGCATGTCATGCATGTCTATTACTACGATGTCGGCACTCCGGCTGCGCCCTCACCTGCGCGACCCATAGCATCACGCGAGCAACGTCTCGCTAACGGCAGCCTGCAGGACGTATCGATGATCGCATCCGACGCGGGGTTCAGCGCGCCAGTCGCGATTTCGAAGGAGGCTTTGTGCGTTTGTCTCACCGGCCTTCAGGACCTCGCCCCTGGTCAGTGCCTGCCGTGGCCTGCGGCCAGGAGGTTACGTTCGATCCTTCACTGCGCTGCCGCCGAGGCTATGCATCACCACGAAGACAAACAGGTCTTCTTCCATGTGCAACTCGATCGGGATGACGGAGATTCAGCACCGGCCTTCGAGGTTCATCTGAAACTCGTCATTGATGCTGGAACGGGCGACCGTGCGGTCGTGACGATCCTGCTGCCCGATCAGGACTAGACGAATCTGTCACCGCAGCGGCCACGCTGCCTGCCTTCTTAACCCGTCGCGGGGATGCTTCCCCGCCAGGGGCATGCTCTGCGAGCCTTATGCTGGAGAAAATCATGCAACCTGATTCTGAAATCCTGACATCAAACACCACGCTCACGGCTATGCGTGTCCCTGAGACGAAGCGTGTGTACATACTGCCGCGCCATTTCGGACGGCAGTTGCTGATGGGCGAAGCAATGGTCTATCAATCGCTGCAATCCGTCTGTGAAGCCTATTCGGGCGGGTTCTGGGATTTCTTCGAACTGTCCAACGGCGGCTTCTACATGGCGCCGCGTATGGAGGAGCCGTTGCGTATCCAGTGCGAGGGCAATGGCTTCGATGGTGAGATGTCATGCGACGCCGCTGGCATCGTGGCCTGCATGATGGCATTCAACGCCCTCGCATGGCAGACCCGCGAAGCACGCTTCGGCGGGCTGTTTTACCAGTTAAGTGCCTTCGTTGCACAGCACGCGGAAGCGGCCTCGATATTCGCCGCCATTGATTGAAGCATTGACCGTTCGCTTTTTGTTCAGGTAGCTATTGAAAGGGCGCCCCACTTCGGGGCGCCAAACCGATGATGCAAACGGGGCGCACAAAGTCCGCAGAAGACGAGACAGCGATGGAGCATGGTTGCTCCACGAGACGATCGTGCAGGTTGAACCAGAAAACGGGCGCGGGAGTGGAACAGGAGGTGGAAGTATGAAATGCATGTCCGAAACAGACCAGGCAGTCGAACGCGGCGCGCGCATGAGCGACTGCGGCGCGTACCGGTACCGCCTCTGGCGCGAGTGGGACAAGTCACGTCCGACGTTGGTGTTCCTGATGCTGAACCCGTCGACCGCCGATCACCACGTTGATGACCCAACTGTGTCTAGGTGCTTCGCCCGTGCCGTCGCGAATAGCTTCGGCCGGCTTGAAGTTGCCAACCTGTTCCCGCTGCGTGCGACAAATCCTGACGAGTTGCTCACGCACCCGGACCCGCGTGGACCACGTAGCAGAGCAAACACTGCGATCCTGGAAGCAGTTGACCTTGCGTCGATGGTTATCTGTGCGTGGGGCTCACACGAAGCGGCGGCAACGCGTTCGGCGGACGTGCTGCACCTCCTTGGGATTACCAATATGCGCGGGAAGCTGTTCCATCTCGGCCTGAATCGGGACGGCAGTCCCAAACACCCACTGTATACCTCCGCGGCCACGCATCCAGAACCATTCGAAAACCCGATTTGACCCGAACAACGCAATGGGCAATCGGGATCACGTAAGCAGAGTGAGGACTGTATGGGAACCTTGATCGAGAAAGGCATCCTGATTGCAGGCGAGCGAGCCATTGGGATCAGAGAGGCAGCCGCGCTCCTGCAGGTTTCCTATGGAACCGTCTACACGCACAAGATAGCACTGGGTTTCTTCCAGATCGGTTCTGTCTGGCGCGTCTGGCCCGAAAAACTGCGGCAAACGACAAGCGACTACAATAAATGTCGACCGGCGCAGACGGAACAGGAGAAGCAGCAATGTCCATCCGAAAGCACCCCAAGAGCGGCGTCTACTTCATTGACATCCGCACCCCAGGCGGCGAAAGAATTCGCCGCTCTTGCGGCACGCAGGACCGCAAGGAAGCACAGGAGTATCACGACCGGGTAAAAGCCGCGTCGTGGCGCACCTCGAAACTGAGTGAGAAGCCGTCCTGGACATTCGAAGAAGCGGCGATGCGGTATCTCACCGAGGAAGCATTGAAGCGGGATTATGAAAGCAAGGAGCGGCACCTGGTCTGGTTTGGCGGCCGATTCCCCGGACGGGCGCTCCATACGATCACACGTGCCGAGGTTTTTGATGCACTACCGGTCGAGGACCAGCGCAGATATTGCAAAGGGAGGAAGCTGAGCGTGAGCACCCGCAATCGCTATCTGGCGACCATTCGCGGGATGTTGAACGCGGCTGTAAAGTGGGAATGGATCGACAAGGCGCCGAAACTCAACGACATGCCCGTGTCGAACAAGCGCATACGGTGGATCACGGCCGACGAGGCTCGCGCGCTGCTTGCCGCGATACCGACGACCTGGCTTCGCGACATTACCGAAATGGCTTTCAATACCGGACTCCGCTGGCGAAATATTTCGCTGCTCGAGTGGTCACAGGTTGATCTCGCTCGACAGCGCGCGTGGATCCATCCAGACCAGGCGAAAGGGAAGAAGCCAATCGGCGTTCCGCTGAACGAAGCCGCCGTCAGTATCATCCGGCGCCAACTTGGGCTGCATGAGCGGTTCGTGTTTGTGAACAATGGCGCACCGCGCAAGAAATCAGATTTTCCGCAGTGGCGCCGCGCTTGCGCGAAGGCCGGCATCAAGGACTTCCGGTTCCACGACACGCGCCACACGTGGGCGAGCTGGCATGTGCAGAATGGCACGCCGCTCAATGTGCTGAAGGAACTGGGCGGATGGTCGGACTACGATATGGTGCTGCGCTACAGTCATCTGGCACCCGACCACCTGGCGCAGCACGCAAACGCGGTCAAGTTTTGGGCACACCCGACGCCGGATAATCTGGGCACACCCGCCAAGGCAGTTGGCCAGACCAGGCGCAAAGCCTTATACAGCAAAGGTTCCAGCGATACAGCACTACGCCGGACTGAAGTGGGAGGGTAGACGGATCACCGGATGAGGAGTCCGGCATCGCCCCAGCCAGAGCTAGATCCGCCATGCGTTGCATTATCGGCTCGCGCCGCGAACGCGTCATCACACAAGTTAACAAGAGACTCTTTCCGGATGCGTCAAAATAGCGGCAACCCGACCGCTCAGGCACATCCGCTAAGATAGCGCCCTGACCGCACCCGAACCAACCGACGCCTGCCGCCTTGCCGACCTTCACTCTCCCCTCAGCGCTGCAGGCGGAACTCGACATCCGCAAAAGCCGCTTCATCGCCTACGCGATTCCCGTCGCCGACCGCGACGCCGCGATGGAAGAACTGCGCCGCCTGCGCGAAGAACATCCCACGGCCACGCATGTCTGCTGGGCGCTGCTGGCGGGCGGCCAGTCGGGCATGTCCGACGACGGCGAGCCGTCTGGCACGGCGGGACGTCCGATACTCGAAGTGCTGCGTCATCACGATCTGGACGGCGTGCTGGCCGCTGTCGTGCGCTATTACGGCGGCGTGAAGCTCGGCGCTGGCGGCCTCGTGCGCGCCTATACCGACGCGATCGCCACCGCGCTGCAGGACGCGCCGCGCGTCGAGCGGATCGCGCTTGCGTCCTTGCCCGTCGAAATCGGCTATCCCGACGAAGCCCGCGTGCGACGCTGGATCGAACAGGAAAACTATGCGCTCGAAGCGAGCGCGTACGACATGAACGTGCAACTGACGATCCGCATGCCCGTCACGGCCGTCGACGCCGCGCGCGAAGCCTTGCGCGACATGACGCAAGGCCGCGCGGTTTTCCCCGAAAACACCTGAGCGAATCAAAACAAAACGGCCGCGTGCCGGAAAATGCTCCATGCACGCGGCCGCTGTGAAACACGGGCAATCAATGCGCCGCAGCAAACGCCTTCGCCGATTCCTTCGCTTGCGAACCTGCCGCTGCCAGCGCGTCTTCGAGAATCATCTCGGCGCCCTTCTCCGCGACCATCATCGTCGGCGCGTTGATATTGCCTGACGTGATGTTCGGGAAGATCGACGCATCGACGATCCGCAAGCCCGACATGCCATGCACGCGCAGACGTTCGTCGACGACCGAGTTGCCGTCGTCCGGCCCCATCGCGCATGAACCGCACAGGTGATAGATCGAACCCGACTGCCCGCGGAAGTACTGCAGGAAGGCGTCGCGATCCTTCACTTGCGGGCCGGGCGAAATCTCTTCGACAGTAATGTCCTTGAGCGCCGCCGTCGACATGATCTTGCGCACCAGCTCGCAGCCTTCAATGGCTTCGTCGATATCCTTTTGCGTCGTCAGCGCGTTGATGCGAATCTTCGCGGCATCTTCCGCGCGATCCGACGCGATCTGGATCGAGCCGCGGCTACTCGGACGGCACGGATTGAAGCACAGCAGAAAGCCCGAATACGGTTCCGGTTCGAGGCTCGCCTTGTTGCTCTTCGGAATGCGATACGACAGCGGATTGAAATAGAGCTGCAGATTCGGCAATGCCTCTTTCTCGCTGCTTCTGAAGAATCCACCGGCCTGATTCACGCTCATCGCGAGCGGGCCTTTGCGCGTCAGCAGGTATTGCAAGCCGAGCTTGAGCTTCCCCAGCAACGGGCGCATTTCGTCATTCAGCGTCTTCACGTTCGAGCGATAGTAGAAGCTCACGCAAAGATGATCCTGCAGGTTCTGGCCGACAGCGGGCAAATGATGCACGAGCGGAATCCGATGCTCTGAGAGCAGCGCGCTATCGCCGACACCCGACAGTTGCAGCAGCTTCGGCGTATCGACGGCACCCGCCGAAAGAATCACTTCCCGCTTCGCGGTGAAATGGCGCGAACTGCCGTTCTGCTTGACGACGACGCCCGTCGCGCGCCGGTTCGCGTCGAACAGCACCTGCGTGACGAGTACTTCACGCTCGACCGTCAGGTTCTTGCGATTGAGCACCGGGTGCAGGTACTCGAAGCTGCTCGACGAACGCTGGCCATTGCGCGTGTTCACGTCGTAAATGCCCGCGCCTTCGAATTGCGCACCGTTGAAGTCGTCCGTGCGTTTGTAGCCCGCCTGCTCGCAGCCCTTGATGAACACGTGACAGATGGGATGCGCGTCATCCTTCATCGGCGAAATGCCGATCGGGCCATTCGCGCCGTGATACTCGGTGTTGCCGAGCGGATGCGATTCGAGCTTGCGGAAATACGGCAGCACGTCGCTATACGACCAGCCCTTGTTGCCCGCTTCCGCCCAGTCGTCGTAATCCTGCGCCTGGCCACGCACGTAGATCATTGCGTTGATTGAACCGGAGCCGCCCTGCACCTTGCCGCGCGGGCAATACAGCGAGCGGTTGTCGAGTTCCTTCTCCGGCTCGCTGTAGTACATCCAGTTGTAGGTTTCGTTGTAGTACGTCTTCGTGAAACCGACTGGAATCTTGAACCAGAACGAATCGTCGGCTTTGCCTGCTTCGAGCAGCAATACCGAGTACTGGCCCGATGCCGACAGACGGTTGGCGAGAATGCAGCCCGCAGATCCCGCTCCGACGATGATGTAGTCGTAATTCATGTTCTATTCGCCCGCAGGCGTCCAATACGTGGAATACGTTATGGCCCGTTCGCGCACTCAGCCTTTGGCGGGCGCGAGATCCTTCACGTCGGCGGGCTTCGACGCCATCTGCAGATGCAGACGATCGCCCTTATACGGCGTGTGCTGATTGACTACTTCCATGTTCAGTTCGACGCCGAGGCCCGGTTCCGTAGAAGGAATGATGTAGCCGTCTTCCCAGCGAATCGGCGACTTCAGCACTTCGGCATGGAAACCGCCCCACGTGCCGATGCTTTCCTGAATCAGGAAGTTCGGCGTGCAGGTTGCAAGCTGAATGCTCGCGGCGGCGCCGACCGGACCGTTGTAGAGGTGCGGCGCGATCTGCGCGTAATAGACCTCGGCGAGCGTCGCGACTTTCTTCGCTTCGAGCAGGCCGCCGACGCGCGCCACGTTCAGTTGCAGAATCGACGCGCCGCCCGCTTCCAGCAGCTTGTGGAACTCGTACTTCGTGGTGAGGCGCTCGCCGGCCGAAATCGGAATGCTCGTGTGCCGCGCAACTTCGGCCATGGCGTCATGCTGTCCCGGCGGCACAGGTTCTTCGAACCACAGCGGGTCGTATTTTTCGAGGCGCTTCGCAAGACGGATTGCCGACGCCGGCACCATTTGCCCATGCGTGCCGAACAGCAGATCGGCCTTGCTGCCCACGGCTTCGCGCACCTTGCGGCAGAACGTTTCGCAACGGTCCATCACTTCGAGCGACAGATGATGACCCGAGTAAGCCGTATAAGGGCCAGCAGGATCGAACTTCACCGCCGTAAAGCCGCGCTTGACGTTTTCCGCCGCGCATTCGGCCGCGAGATCGGGATCGTCGTAGTCGTATTCGCCGCGACGGTTCTTCGGATACAGATACGTGTACGAACGCAGGCGCTCATGCACGCGGCCGCCCAGCAGTTCGTACACGGGCTTGTTCGCCGCCTTGCCGATGATGTCCCAGCACGCCATTTCGAGGCCGCTCACCACGCCCATCATCGTCAGATCGGGGCGCTGCGTGAAGCCGCTCGAATACGCTTCGCGCCACAGACGTTCGACGTGGTGCGGGTCCTTGTCGAGCAGATAACGCGTGAACACGTCGTCGATGATGGGCGCCATCGCATTCGGATGAAACGTGGCCGAATAGATTTCGCCGACGCCTTCAATCCCGCAATCCGTCTTCAGCTTGACGAAGATCCAGTACATGCCGCCGATATGCGGCGGCGGCACGGCGACGATATGCGTTTCGAGCGAGACGACTTTCATTTACGCTTCCTTCCTGTTAAGCATATTGCGCAGCACGAGGCCCGCGAAACCGCCGACGGCGGACACGGCGGCCACGTAGCCGAAGTACATTTGATAGCCATGCACGCCCGGATAGTTCTGCGTCAGATATCCGTTGATGAGCGGCAGGAAAACATCGGGCGAATAGCCGAGTACCGAAATCAGGCCAATCGCGAGGCCCATCGTTTCGACGGGTACGTTGCAGCGATCGAGCAGCGACCAGTACAGACCGCGAATCGCATACGTCAGCACGCCGATGAAGAGCACGATAAACACCAGCAACACATGGCTGCTGATCTGCGGCGCGGCGATCAGGCCGACCAGCGAAAGCGACGCGAGAAAGAGCGCGATGATCAGCACGGTCACTTTCGAAAAGCGGTCGCCGAGAAAGCCGCCGCCAATGCCGCCGATGGGACGCATCCACAGCTTGAGCGTCGTGATCGTGCCTGCCATCACCACCGACAAGCCAATCTCGCCTTCATGCAGATACGCGGAGAAGCTGTAGGTCGCCCAGAACACTTGATAGCCGCAGAACACGATCGCCGCGACGAGCCACAGTTCGGGAATCTTCGCGAGCGTGATCAGATCGGCGATCACGTTGCTGCGTTTGGCCGCTTGCGCGCGGCTCGATCGCTCCGCTTTCGACGACGGATCTTTCACCAGTGCGAGCACTACGCCGAGGCCAATGCACAGGAACGCGTACATGTACACCACGACCCTGAAGCCAACAGCGGCCGGTTCGCCCTTCGTCTGCGTGAGCCATGCAAACAGCGTGATGGCGATCGTCGCGAGCATCGCTTCGATCAGCCCACGGCCACCGTCGAGGAAACCGAAGAAGCGGCCCTGCTCGTCAGCGCCCGCGATCATCGACACGCGCTTGATAACGGCCGCCCAGAACGTCAGCCCCGTCGACAGGCCCCAGCCGCCGAAGATCATCAGCAGCAGATTGAACGACGGCGCCGTCGAATACACCAGGCCGAGCAGGCCAGTCGCCACGAGCGAGAAGCTGATCAGCAGGCGCGGCGCGATGCGGTCCGCGAGCCAGCCGCTCGGCAGGTAGCTCAGCAGGAAGATCGTGCCGAGCATCGAATACAGATAGCCGAGTTGGCTTTCGCTGATGTGGAAAACTTCCAGCATCGTCGGCTGATAGACCTGGCGCAGATAGAGAATCGGATAAATCGCGCCAGCCGCGATGACGAGCAGCAACAGTTGCACATAGCGCTGTGCCTTGTTGCCGGATTGGTCGATTGCGCTGGCGGAACGGCGCGTCGAAGCGTCCGTCTGAAGAGGTTGGCTTGCCACTGAAATGCTCCTAAGAGACGCGCAAGGAGCACAGCATGCGCCGTGACCGTCGTGTCTCCGTTACTTTGTTATGAATGCAGCGTGTGCTTTTTATGGTTAAAAAAGAGAGCGCATCCCACGTTGCTTTTCGCACGCGGAATGCGCCCTGACAGGATCAGTACTTCATGACGACCAGACGCGTCTGCGTGAATTCAAGCATGCCGTGCTTGCCGTCGTCGCCGCCGAGACCCGAGCGTTTCCAGCCTGCGTGAAAGCCCTGGTACGGATCGGCAGGCGTGCGGTTCACATAGAGTTCGCCCGCTTCGATGTTGTTCGCGACTTTCATCGTCGTGCGGTAGTTCTCGGTGTAGAGCACCGACGACAGACCGAACTGGTGGTCGTTGGCCATCTGCAGCGCTTCGTCGAGCGTGCTGTAGCGCACGACGGGCATGATCGGGCCGAACGTTTCTTCCTGGATGATTTCCATGTCCTGACGGCAGTTCGTCAGCAACGTGGCCGGATAGAAGAAGCCCTTGCCTTCGGGAATCGCGCCGCCCGTTTCGAGCGTTGCGCCATCGGCGACCGCGCGCTGAACCATCGCGTGAATCGACTGGCGCGAGGCTTCGTTGACGAGCGGACCCATCAAGGAAGCATCCGTGCTGCGGTCGCCGCTTTTCACTGCGCTCATGTGCTTTTTCAGCAGCGCGACGAACTGGTCATGCACGCTTTCGTGTACGTAGACGCGCTCGATAGCCGTGCAAAGCTGGCCGCAGTGCGTCGTCTTCGAGCCGACGAGTTCGCGCGCGGCCTTTTCCAGATCGGCATCCGGCTCGATGATGGCAGGCGTCTTGCCGCCCAGCTCGAGTGACGGCTTCGCAATGTTCTCTTTGCAATAGTCGAGCACCTTGCGACCGGCGCCGACGCTGCCCGTCAACGTAATCATGCCGACCGCGGGATGCGTGCAGACGGCTTCGGCGGTTGCGTGGCTCATCGCGAGAATGTTGACGACGCCCGGCGGCAATTCGGCGCGAATTACAGCCTTGGCGATTTCGAATGCGGAACTGGGCGTGTTATTGCTCGGCCGCACCACCACCGTATTACCCGCGATCAACGCCGGCGCGATTTTGCGCATGAACGTATAGACGGGGTAATTGAACGGGATCAGGCATGCGACGACGCCGATCGGCTCGCGATGCATCACGAGGTTCTCGTCGGGCGTGTCGCTGGGAATGACTTCGCCTTCGATACGGCGCGCCCACTCGGCGTGATAGCGCGTGATCTGGCCGGCGTAGATGGCTTCGTTGGTCGCGTCGGCGACGCTCTTGCCGGACTCCAGCGCGAGCGCCGCGCCGATGGCGGGCGCGCAGTCGGTCAATGCGTCGGCGAGCTTGTGCAGATAGGTGGCGCGCTCCGCAGCGGGCAGCTTGCGCCAGCTCTTTTGCGCGGCGGCGGCCGCAGCGACGGCTGCTACAGCCTCTTCGCGGGACGCACCCGATACCTGGGCAATCAGCGCCTCGGTAGCGGGGTTATAGACGGAGATGAGTTCGTCCGTTGCGGGTTCGACAAACTGGCCGCCAACGAAATTCCGGTCGAGTCGCATGGTGTTTTACCTGGTGACGCGTGCGCGAAGCACGTTGCCGGCGGCGAGTTAGAGCAAGGCGAAACATGCAGCCGGCGCATGACCCGGATTCTTCTCTGCGGCCTTACGACACGCAAGCGAGTATTTCGACCGTCAAACATTCATAAAACTCATGTTTGTAGGGCGATATGACGTGTACGCGAACGAATCGCCAGAGGATGCGGCGGATATGTGGAAATGCGTCTTTTTGAGGAAGCGCAAGGAGAGCGCCAAGGCAGCGAATCCGCCTTTGCGCGAGCCGGCATTGTGCCGGCTGCGAGTGAATGGCGCGGCAACCTGAGCGCCGCGCGTAGTAACGGTTCGGCAGGATGCCGCCGAACCGGAATTACATACAAGCCTCTTCGAAGCGGATCAAGCCTCGCCCGTTGTGGGCGTAGGCGTCTGCACCGTCACGGGCGTTTCGACGACGGACGCAACGCTTTTCACGGGTGCCTTCTTTGCGGCTGCCTTTTTCGCCGGCGCCTTGCTTGCGCCGGTTTTCTTTGCGGCGGCTTTCTTTGCAACTACGCGCTTGCCGGCAGTCGGCGCGGCAGACTTCGCGGCAACCTTCTTAGCGGCAGTCTTCTTGACGGCGGCCTTCTTCGCGGCAACTTTCTTTACAGCAGCTTTTGCGCCTGCCGATGCCTTTTTCGCAACCTTGCGGCCCGCCGACTTCGCCGTTACAGCTTTCTTCGCGACGGGTTTCTTCGCCGCCGTTTTCTTCGTAGCTGCCTTTGCAGTCACCGCGGGTTCTGCTGCAGCCGCAGCAGCATCGATCAGAAACTTGCTACGGTCTTTCACATCTTTGATCCATGCCGGCGGTCGAGCGTGACCGCTCCACGTTGCACCCGTCTTGGGATCGCGATACTTGGGCGGCATTTTGCCTTTCACGGCCGATGCGATTCCGGCCTTGCCGCTGCTGACGCCAAGACGCACTTTGCGCTCGCGTTCGCGCCGTGCTTTTGCGCGACGCTCGATATCTTCCGTTGTGAGACCGTGCTTGATCATCAGTTCACGGATCTGGTCCAACGCACCTTGCGCGCGTTTAGCCAGGAGCGTTTCGGCCTGCGTCTGCAGTTTCTTTATACGTGCCTGGATGATTTCCAATGTAGCCATTATTGCCTCCCTTTGAATTACATAGGCGGACTATGCCACGGAATTGCTTAGAAGCGCTATCGTTTTAAAGCTTGAGTAAGAAAACCGTTGCCCACCGATATGCCATTTCTGTTAAGCCTCGCATAAGGCTCGTCACACGCAATTGCTGATGCGGCTTTTGACATTGGATTGCATGTCGCGAGAATAACGACCCGCTCTCAAACGTTAATTCCTTGGACTGCCAATTGCTGCATGGCCGCACGCCTGCGCCCAACAGGAGGACACTGATAAACTTTCAGCGTCCCTTTCCTTTGCGCTCGCATGCGCGTCACCGTGCTCTTTGATGGCCGCTTCAACACCTGGAGATATTGATGGAGCACGCGTACGTCCAGCTGCTGCACCTGCTCGCAGGCCACACTGCGTGGACGCTGGTCGTGGTGTTTCTTGCTGCGTTTCTCGAAGCCGTCGCGATCATCGGCACCTTCGTGCCGGGCAGCACGGCAATGTTCATTGCAGGCGCGCTGGTCGGCACGGGCACGCTGAATCTCGGCTGGCTCTTTGCGAGCGCGATTGTGGGCGCCGTGGCGGGCGACGGTATGAGCTACTGGTTCGGCCGTCGTTATAAAGACACGATCAGCAGGCTCTGGCCGTTCAGCACGCATCCAGGCCTGCTCGAAAGCGGCCAGAAGTATTTCGACAAGCATGGCGCGAAGAGCGTCGTGTTTGCGCGCTTCGCCGCACCGCTACGCGCGATCGTCCCCGTCGTCGCGGGCATGCTCGAAATGCCGCCCATGCGCTTCTATGCAATGAACGTGCTGTCCGCGTTGCTATGGGCGCCCGCGCATATTCTTCCCGGCGTCGTATTCGGCGCGTCGATCCAGCTGGCGGGCGCGGTGTCCTTCCGTCTCGTCGCGGCGCTGGCGATCGTCGTGGCAATCGTATGGCTTTGCTTCTGGGTGATGCGCGTGGTCGTCTCGCACGCACGCGCATGGGCCGGCGCGTCGCGCAGCGGCCTCGTGAAGTGGGCGCGTGATCACGAAGCGCCGTATGGAAAGCTGGTCTATCGGATCGTCGATCCTGAGCGCGCGGCTATCGGCCTGCTGGTCGGCATTTCGGTGTTCGTGCTGGTGTGCGCGGGCATCTTCTTTGGCGTCATGCAGGACGTCGTATCGGGCGATCCGCTCGTGCAGGTCGACATGTCGTTCTATCGCTTCCTGCAATCCGCGCAGGCGCCGTGGATCGGTGAAACGCTTGCGCGCGCCTCGACGCTCGGCAGCATTCCGACGCTCGCCGCGCTGGTCATTGCGTCGACCATCATGATCGCCTTCGAGAAACGCTGGCGCATGCTTATCTATTGGCTCATCGCAGTGATCTTCTCGCAGGTGCTGATCTTCGCGATCCAGGTAATCGTGCCGCACGCGCCGCCCGCCGCCGCGCCATCCGACCTCTATGCGTTTCCCAGCAATCACGTCGCTGCGAGCGTCACGGTGTATGGCTTTCTCGCGTTCGTCGTGGCACGCCGCGTCGGTCTGGTGACGGGTATCGCCGTCACTGCGCTCGCGAGCCTGATCGTGATCACCGTCGCATTCGCGGGCCTGTCTTCCGGGCGCTTCGCGTTCTCCGATGCCGTGGGCGGCGCAGCATTCGCGGCCATGTGGGTCGCTGTCGTCGCATTGACGGCCGTATGGCGGCATCCGGAAACGCCGCCTTCGCGCGAATACATGCCCGCCGTTCTGCTGGTCGTGCTGTGCGCGAGCGTCGGTCTGCAGATCGCCTTGGGACATCAGCCGGACGCAGCGCCGCAGGTGCGCCAGCGGCCACCCGTGGTCGTCACGCAGGCGCAATGGACGGATTCGCTGTGGAAGCAGTTTCCCTGCTATCGCTCCGACATGAAGGGCGACCGGCGCGAGCCGATTACCGTGCAATGGACGGCCGACCGGCAGCAGATCGTCGCGCAACTAAGCAGCAGAGGTTGGCTCGAAGGCACGCGTTTCAATGCGCGCAGCCTGTTCTCGCTCGTGTCGCCCGACGTGCCCGTGATGGATCTGCCCGTGCTGCCCAAGCTCAACGACGGCGTACCGTCGACCCTCGTCTTCAGCCGTCAGCGCGCGCGCACCGACGAACGCGACGTACTGCGTTTCTGGCGCACGGGCTATGCCGTTGCGCGTCGCGACGGCACGGCGCCCACGCCGATCTGGCTCGGCTCGCTGGTGCATGAGCGTCTGCTGCGCCCTTCGTGGCCCTTCAATGTGCTGCGCACCGACAGACAACTCGATCCGCTCATTTCCCCAAAATCGGTTAACGGCGAGTGGCGAGAACTCGAACTGTCGAGCAGCATGGGATGCACCGACATTCCCGTCACGCTGATCGCATCCACCGAACGTTAAGGCATTTAGACCGCTTGTATCGGTTCTGCGGCCGCTTGCTAAGCACGCGGCACCTTCAGCCGTGCAACAATGAACGGCAGCCAGCGCGCGTCGAAGCAATGCAATGCGCAAGGAGCTATTGCAATTGGTCGATTTCAATCCGTCGGCAATTTCTACTTGGGGCGCAGCCGTTGTCTTCCTGAACGTGCTGCTTACGCGCCTCGGCATTCCCGTGCCTGCCGTCCCTGTACTCCTGCTCGCGGGCACGGCGATCGCCAATGGCCATCTGTCCTTCTGGCACGTGCTGACTGCCGCGCTCGCCGCCGCGCTGATTGGCGACGGGATATGGTTTACTGCGGGCCGCATGCTCGGACGCCGCCTGATCCTTGCGCTCGCGCGGCTGTCGGCCGCCGTCGAAACGCGAGTGCGCAAGGCGCGTGCCCTCTTCATGCGCTTTGGACCGGCAATCGTCTCGGTCTCGAAGTTCGTACCGGGACTTGCCATCATCACGCCGCCGCTGATGGGCACGACGCGCGTCGGCATCGTCATCTTCTTCGCGTGGGACGCCGTCGGTATCGTCGCGTGGGCAACGTTCTGGATGCTCGGAGGCGCGATTTTCGAGCGGCAGCTGAGCCTGCTGATTCACGAAGTGCGAGCGCACGGCTGGACGATCATCGATGTGCTGACCGCCATCGCCGCGAGTTATCTGGTGTTCCGTTTTGTGCAGCGGTGGCGTCTGCAGCGGCCGCTCTCGCTTGCTGCAATCTCGCAGGAGCAGGTCGACGCGATGATGCGTCCCGACAAACCACCCATCGTGCTCGACGCCCGCCCTGAGCACATGAAACGACAGACGCCGCAGTCCATTCCCGGCGCGCTGCCGCTCGACATCCATGCGCCCGGCACGGTCGACGCCGCGTTGCTGGCTCGCGATGTCGTCGTCTATTGCGTCTGCGCCGACGATGTCACGGCAAGAACGCTGTCGCAGCAGATGCGCGACAAAGGCTTTACGCGGATTCGCGCGCTAAGAGGCGGGCTGGACGCGTGGGAGCGGCGCGGCTACTCCGTCGAGCCCTTGACCGAACAGAACATAAGCGCGGCGCAGCCCGGGCGCGAGAAAAACCGTGCGCTGCCGCAAGAACGTGGCATTACCTTGCGCGGTATTGCACCAAGCGGCGCCGTCTCCAGTTAAATCGCGTGTGTTCTCACGCGTCTGTTTGCCCCATTGCGAAGCACCCAAACGCTAAAGAAAAGCCGCGCTTCGGCGCCGTTAAGACTAAGGCTTTAGCGTATTGGCGGACTACATTCAATTGCACATCCCTTGAAAGCAAGCTGGCGCGGTTCTCGCTAAGATTCCTTTTTTAAGATCCGGTTACTAAAGACCGATTGTTCAGGTAGAACCTGGGGATCAAGTCTGGCGCTGGCTATTTGTCGTGCTGTTCTGCGATATCGAGCGGCCCATGTACTTCCGCTTGGCCGCCGCATTGAACCGGATGTTCTCGAATGTCGTGATGCGCGCGGCCAGTTCGCCGAATGAAGAAGGCGATCGCACCGGTTTCCTGAACCGCGCATTCAAATATGTGTACGCGATTCGCCGCGTCGGCAAGCGCCGTAGGGTGTGGCATCGGCCGACTTGCTATGTCGTCAAATGGGTGCTGTTCGGCTCGATTTTCGTCGGGATCACTGACGCGCTATAAAGCGTGACGCTTTGGCGCGCCTGGCACACTTAGCCGCGCGCCACTTCCTGAACGGGCGCAAGACCGCCGACGACGATCCGGTCACGCCCCGTCGCCTTCGCCTGATAAAGACTGCGGTCGACTTCCTGCAACCACGTGTGGTAGTCGGGCAAGTCGTCGGTCAATTGGGCAATGCCGACGCTAATCGTACACGGGCATTCCGTCGACGCCTCTTTCGTCTTCTCCCTCACGCGCTGCACCAGCACCTTCGCAACCGTATGCGCCTCGCGCAATGTCGCGCCCGGCAAGACGACGCCGAACTCCTCGCCGCCATAGCGGCCAATGCTGTCGCCCGCGCGGAAATGGCTGCGCAAAAGATCGGCGAACGCCTGTAACACTGAGTCGCCAGCAGGATGACCCAGCGTGTCGTTGATCCGCTTGAAGTGATCGAGGTCGATCAGCAGCAGGCACGACGCGTAGCGGTTCGCGCGGCAGCGCTCGAATTCCCCGGCAAGCAGCCCTTCCCAGTGCCGGCGGTTCCAAAGGCGGGTCAGGCCGTCCGTGCGGCTCAGGTGCTCGAGCTCGCGCGTGCGCTGGGCGAGCTTGAGCGACAGCCGGTAGCTCGTAAAGCCCAACGCAAGGGGATAAATAATGAGGAACGGCAGACACGCAAGGATGGTCGGCATTTGCGACATCGGCGAAAACACGAAGCCGACCGTGACGAGCCCCGTTAGCACGCCGAGCACATGCGCGACCACGCCGCGTGCAAAGAGCCGCAAGCCGCCCGCGGCGATGTTGTCCATGCTGAGCATCGCGAGAATCAGCACGCCAGGCAGCACGTTGAACTGCATCGCCACGACCCAGAAGCCGCCGAGCATCGAATCGGCCATCAGGTTCAGGCGTTCGCCGCGAAACGGCACTTCACAGGCAAGCGCAGCGCGCCGCGCGACATGTGGCCAGATGAAACCATGAAACACCAGCAGCGACCACAACACGAAGCCGCGATGCTGTAGCGCGAAAACGGAAGCGACGCAGAAGAAGCCAAGCCCCAGCCCGGCAATGCGCAAGCGATAAATGCGCTCGACAAAGCTCTTCCCTTGCCCGGCCCTGCTTTTCGTTGCCAACTTTGTCGATCCCCGAGCAAATGACTGCGAGAATGAGGCCGCGCGCGTTCGTGCGCCGCGTGCCGCAGGGTCCCTGTTTGAACCAAGCTTTGATACAGACGTTGCGCGTTTCGATGCGGGCGCAACATCATGGATTGGTATAAAAAAATGATACCAGTATCCGCAGTGGGTAATTAGTCCATTTACGCGATGGAAGCGCTTCTGTGGTTTTTCGGTATTTGCGCACGAGCCGCGATGGACGTTTAACGTTTGCGTCGCACAGTAATGAACGTCAATGACGCTAGAGGTTCGGCTTGCTCGAAGAGAACAATGTGAAGCAAGTGAATCGACTGAAGTGAGTCAAAAGCGCTGCAAGCGACGAGCAGATCAATGGCCGCTGATCAAAGGCACCCGCGCAGCCGCCGATGTTTCGACGCTACGCTGCGTCAGCCACACTTCCTGTTGCAGCCAGTCGCGAAACACCGTTACATGCGGCAGGTCGCCCTGTTCGGGACGCGTCACGAGCCAATATGACTGATGTCCGTCGACATGCACGTTCAGCATCTGCACGAGCTGCCCATTGGCGAGTTCGTGCGCAATCATATGACGATCGGCGATCGTGATGCCGAGGCCGTCGACGGCGGCGCGTATCGCGTGATCGAGCAGATCGAACTCGAAGCCGCCCGACGTATCCACGCCTTCGATGCCCGCCGCCTTCAGCCAATGCTGCCAGGTCAGATAACGCTGGTTGTCGCCCGCTAAAACATGCAGCAAAGTGAATTGATTGAGATCGATGACTTCATTGCCCGCCTGGCGTGCGAGCAACGCGGGCGAGCACACGGCGATATGCCGCTCGTTCATCAGCAGCAGATTGTCGAATCCTTCCCATTCGCCATTGCCGAAGCGGATCGCGCAATCAAGCACGCTCGACTCGGCAAGATTGTCCTCTAGCCGCGTCGACAGGCTCAATTCCAGTTCGGGATGCTCGGTATGCAAGCGCCCGAGGCGCGGCAGAAACCAGCGGCTCGCGAAAGTCGGCGGCGCATTGACTCGCAAGCGATTCAGATGCGTCTTTTCCTGAATCGAGCGCACGGTCCATTCGATCTTGTCGAACGAATGCTGCAACGCCTGAAGCAGCACGCGGCCCGATGCCGTGAGGTCCAGATGATGATGCCTGCGCTGCAATAGCGTTTCGCCGAGTTGCTCTTCGAGTTGCCGCACCTGGCGGCTCACCGCGCTTTGGGTGACGTTGAGCAATTCCGCCGCGCGCGTGAAGCTGCCCGTGCGCCCGGCGACTTCGAAGGCTTTGAGCGCATTGAGCGCTGGCATTTTTCTTTTCAAGGAGGTCTCGATTCCGGATCGGCGCTCTGGCGCCACGCGCTCATTTTAGCGTCTGGGCTGCGGATGCCTTCTTCTGACGCATCCCATTTAACGGGCGACGCGCGGCATCTAAACTCGCGTGACGCGGCGCACAAATGTTAAGGGGCATATCCGTCACGCGTTTGTCATCGTATCGACATGCTGGGCTTGCAGGATCTGAGATCCCCCCGACTATCCCCCGAGGCCCAGGCCATGCCGGAACTCTCATATCCGCAGACAGGCACCGCGAGTGCCAAAAACCGCAATTTAGGACTCGCCGTCTTTGTGATTGCGCTGGTCGCTGGCGCGATCTACTGCGCGTTTCAGCTGGTCGGCGACCTCGAATCCGTTCGCACCGGATCGATCGTCGCTTATCTGCTGCTAGGCGTCGCCCTTCTGATCGCGCTCGGCTTCGAGTTCGTCAACGGTTTTCACGACACGGCTAACGCCGTCGCGACTGTGATCTATACGCACTCGCTCTCGCCTAACGTCGCGGTCGTGTGGTCCGGTACGTGGAATTTCCTCGGCGTGCTGACCTCGAGCGGCGCAGTCGCATTCGGCATTCTTCAGTTGCTGCCCGTCGAACTGATTCTGCAAGTGGGCAGCAGCGCAGGCTTTGCGATGGTGTTCGCGCTGCTGATCGCCGCGATCATCTGGAATCTGGGTACGTGGTGGTTCGGCCTGCCGTCGTCGAGCTCGCATACGCTGATCGGCTCGATCATCGGCGTCGGCCTGATGAACCAGCTGCTGCATGGCGCGGACGGCACGAGCGGCGTCGATTGGGGGCAAGCCGCCGGCGTCGGCAAGTCGCTGCTGTTCTCGCCGCTGATCGGCTTCCTGCTCGCGGGCCTTCTGCTGCTGGTCCTCAAGGCGCTCGTGCGCGTGCCCGCGCTGTACGCTGAGCCGAAAGGCAAAGCACCGCCGCCGTTCTGGATTCGCGGGCTGCTGATTCTGACCTGCACGGGCGTGTCGTTCGCGCATGGCTCCAACGACGGCCAGAAAGGCATGGGCCTCATCATGCTGATCCTGATCGGCACCGTGCCGACCGCCTATGCACTGAACAAGGCTGTCACTGCCAACGAAACGCAAACCTTCCTCGCCGTTTCGCAACAGGCTTCGGCCGCGCTCGGCAAGTATGCGACGCAAGGGGTGCCGCCCGTCGTCGCGCCGCGCAGCGAAGTGGAGAACTACGTCCGCACGCGGCAGCTCATGCCCGCAACAGTGCCCGCGCTGCAGAAGCTGATGGAGCAGATCGGTCAGCAGGTCAGCTCGTCGGGCACGATGGCGAACGTGCCGCAAGACAAGGTCGATAACGTGCGTAACAACATGTACGTCGCCTCGGAAGCGATCCGTCTGATGGAAAAGGCGAAGCAGCCCGCGTTCGCAGCGGACGACGCCAAGGCCATCGATAACTTCAAGAAGCAGATGGACCACGCGACCAAGTTCATTCCGACGTGGGTGAAAGTCGCCGTGGCGATCGCGCTGGGTCTCGGCACGATGGTGGGCTGGAAGCGCATCGTCGTGACAGTGGGCGAGAAGATCGGCAAGCAGCATCTGACTTATGGACAGGGCGCATCGGCCGAACTCGTCGCGATGGTCACGATCGGCGCCGCCGACATGTACGGCCTGCCCGTGTCGACGACGCACGTGCTGTCCTCGGGTGTGGCAGGCACGATGGCCGCCAATGGCTCAGGCCTGCAATGGGGCACCGTGCGCAGTCTGGTGCTCGCGTGGGTGCTGACGCTGCCCGCATCGATCGCGCTGTCCGGGGGACTGTACTGGTTGTTCCGTCACCTGTTCTGACGACTCGCACCTTGCCGCCGCGCCGATTCGATCAGGCGGCGGCAAAACAAAAAGCGCGGCATTTTCATGCCGCGCTTTTCATTTCAGCCCTTCAAACAGGGATCAGAACACGTCGGGCACGATCATCGTATCCGGCACAGGATGACGGCTGTAGTCCTCATGGAATACGCGTTCCGGCAACACGATGGACGGATGTTCGATCTCGTGATACGGCACCTGGCTCAGCAGATGATGAATGCAGTTCAGTCGCGCGCGCTTCTTGTCGACGGCCTGCACGACCCACCACGGCGCCTCGGCGATATGCGAGCGCTGCAACATCACTTCCTTCGCCTGCGTATAACGCTCCCAGCGGCGACGGCTTTCGAGGTCCATCGGGCTGAGCTTCCATTGCTTGAGCGGATCGTGGATACGCGCCTGGAAGCGAATTTCCTGCTCTTCGTCGGTGATCGAGAACCAGTACTTGATGATCTGAATACCGCTGCGCACGAGCATCTTCTCGAACTCGGGCACCGAGCGGAAGAACTCGTCGTATTCGTCGTCGGTGCAGAAGCCCATCACGCGCTCGACGCCCGCGCGGTTGTACCAGCTGCGATCGAACAGCACCATTTCGCCGCCTGCGGGCAGGTGGCTGACATAGCGCTGGAAGTACCATTGCGTGCGTTCGCGGTTGTTCGGCGCGGGCAGCGCCGCGACCCGGCATACGCGCGGATTCAGCCGCTGCGTGATGCGCTTGATCGCACCGCCCTTGCCAGCCGCGTCGCGGCCTTCGAAGATCACGACAAGGCGATGCCCCGTCTTGACGATCCAGTCCTGCAGCTTGACGAGCTCGCCTTGCAGACGGAACAACTCGCGGAAATATTGCTTGCGCAATTCGCGCGCTTCGGGCGTGAAGCCCTCGCCGCCGTCGAGGATGCGATCGTCGACTTCCATTTCGAGTTCTTCGTCGTACGCATCGACGAGGTCTTCTTCGAAGCGGCGCTGCCGGGCGGCGAGCGACTCGGCGTCAAGTTCCTGTTCGGATTCCTTCATCACAGTGGCTCCTGTTCTTTCCGTAGCGCGGAAAAGGGTGTACGCGGCGCGTGGGCTCGTGTGATTGTCAGCTTTCTCAGTGTCAGTCATATTACTCTTGCGCAACGGGTGTGGCTCTTCAAAGTACCTTTCGGGCGCCGCTTCAAAGCCTGTTCAAAGCCTCTTGGCGATGCTGATCTCGTGGCCGTCGGGATCGGTGATATGGAAGTATCGTTCGCCCCATGAGGCATCGGCGGGTGCGGCCTCGGGCTGGTATCCCGCTGCCAGCGCCTTGTGATAAACGGCGTCCACGTCGGACACGTGAACGATCACGCGCCCCCACCATAGCACTGGTCCTCTCGTGTCGAGAATCACGTTCAGATAGGTGCCGCCGAACGCAAACGACGTGAACGCCTCGAAGGGTCCGCCGTAGGCAAGCGGAAAGCCAAGCGCCACATAAAACGCAACGGCGCGCTCCATGTCGTGCGTGGCGAGCGTGACAGCACTGAGCCCTTCGAATCGCGGCTCTTGCGCATGGCTCTGTGATTCCGGCTGATTCATCGCTGACTCCCCGCTCCAGAAAGTGAAAACAGCGGACACCGCCCACGGGCGATGTCCGCTGCAAAGCGAATCGACGAGGCGCCGCGTAATTGGCCGCGACGCCAGCGTATGCCGCGAGATTACGGTATCACACGCGACACGCCGCGTCCGCGCGGATCGGATACAGCCTCCGGCTGCTCGCCGTTGATCTTGATCGCCTGAATGTCGCCGTTGAAGTCCTGCGGCTTCAGCGTATAGCCCTTCGCTTCGACCTGCTTGGCGAGGTCGCCTTCGATAGGCGCATACGGCTCCCAGAAGATCGTGTTCGGCGGCAACAGTTGATGGTGGAAACGCATCGCGCTAACGGCGTCTTTCAACGGCATGTTGAAGTCGTACACGTTGTTGACCACCTGGAAGATCGACGTGAAGATCCGTGATCCGCCCGGCGTGCCGATCACTAGCGAAACCTTGCCGTCCTTCGTCAGAATGGTCGGCGACATCGACGACAACGGGCGCTTCTTCGGCTCGATCGAGTTCGCGTCGCTGCCCACCACGCCGAACATGTTCGGCACGCCGGGCTTCGATGCGAAATCGTCCATCTCGTCGTTCAACACGATACCCGTGCCTTCCGCAACAACGCCGGAACCGAAATAGCCGTTGATCGTGTATGTATTCGACACGGCATTGCCCCACTTGTCGACCACCGAGAAATGCGTCGTCTCCGCCTTCTCGGGCATCGACGTGCCGAGGCCCGGTTGCACGCTCTTCGTGTCCGACGGCGTGTTCGGATTCACTTCGGCCGCGCGCTTCGCAATGTAGGCGTCGTCCGTCAGTTGTGCGACGGGTACCTTATAGAAGTCCGGGTCGCCCAGGTACTGCGCGCGATCGGCAAAGACGCGCTTTTCGATTTCCGAAATCAGGTGAATGTACTGTGGCGAGTTGAGATCGACATTGGTGAAGTCGCTCTTCAGGTCCGCCTTCATCTTCAGCAATTGCACGAGGCCAATGCCGCCCGAACTCGGCGGCGGCGCGGTGATCACGCGATAACCGTTCCAGTTCGCCTGAATGGGCTGACGCCACACAGCCCGGTAGTCCTGCAGATCGCGCTTCGTGATGAGGCCGTGACCCTTCATCGACGCCGCAATCAGATCGGCCGTCTTGCCGTTATAGAACTCTCGCGCGCCCTGATTCGCGATGCGCGTAAGCACGGCCGCGAGATCCGGTTGCTTGAAATTGACACCCTGTTTCAGATTGCCGAAATAGGTGTCGAAATTCGTCTTGCCTTCGAAGTCCTTCTCGGCGTCTTCGCGGCGCTTCGCAAGCTGCTCGTCGACTTCGAAACCGTCGCGCGCATATTTGATGGCGGGCGCCAGAACCTGCTTCCATTTCAGCTTGCCAAAACGGTGCTGTGCTTCCCACATGCCTGCCACGGTTCCTGGCACACCCGCTGCGTAATAGCCGAAAAGGCTCTTGCCCTTGATGACATTGCCCTGATCGTCGAGAAACATGTTGCGCGTCGCAGCCAGCGGCGCACGCTCGCGATAGTCGATGAAATAGGGCTTGCCGTTGACGTACAGCGTCATGAAGCCGCCGCCGCCGATATTGCCTGCCTCAGGGTACGTGACGGCCAGCGTGAACGCGATAGCGACAGCCGCGTCGACGGCATTGCCGCCTTCCTTGAATATCTGCTCGGCAGCATCGGCGCTGTACTTGTCAGCGACGGCGACGGCCGATGCGGTCAATACGGGTTGCTGCGGCGGGGGCGCCTTCGCGTAAGCAGGTGCGGACTCGAGCAAGCCGGCGGTAGTCGTGAAGAGCCCTGCGACGGCCAGTGCTGTTGCGGAGAATCTCGCTTTATCGATTAGTTTCAATGCGTGCCTCCAAAGACAATCATCCAGTGACGGAAC
The DNA here is from genome assembly GCF_900100565.1 of Paraburkholderia steynii. Taxonomy (NCBI): domain Bacteria; kingdom Pseudomonadati; phylum Pseudomonadota; class Betaproteobacteria; order Burkholderiales; family Burkholderiaceae; genus Paraburkholderia; species Paraburkholderia steynii. The sequence goes on from NZ_FNDI01000038.1 coordinate 73,825, forward strand.
CTAAAGCCTGTCTTTGGGCTTATAACACGCGACGAGTACATTTGCGAAGCAACCCGACATGCTGCAGGCGCAGCAAATTGCTTCGTTCGACTACTCCAATTGCAATACGACTGCGACGCTGCTAAGCAGCCGGTGATTCATTCAGCATCTCCCGCACATGACGGCACTCGCCAATACGATCGAAGCGCCAATGCAAGTACTCGGCCTGTCGTGCAACGAAGCGACGGAACGAGCCCTCGAGTTGTTTTCGATGTTGAGTCTCGCGGTTAAGTGCAATCACTTTGCGCGCGCATTAGCGCGCATCCTAACGTGATGCCGTTCGATGAAGTGGCGTTCGGCGCGATCGCGAGCTATGCAGCGAAGAGCACAATCTGACGATGCGAATCGTTACGCATCAGGTGGCTTTTTGCGCGTGAATTTGCAGACTGTGTGCGCGTCTTCTCGCAAGGTAAGATCATCGAGCAGGGACCGCAGCAGCAGTTCTTTGCATCGCCGCAGCATGAACGCACGCAGCAGTTCCTGCGCGCGGTTCGCGAAGCGGTTTAAAGCGTTCGGCGTCAAGGCGTGACGTTCGTGAAGGCACGCGTCACGCTTCCCCTCTTCCGCCGCGTGCGAGTTCTTCGCCGCTGTTGTGCGGCAGCTTCGCCGTCACGGGAATCGACGCGAGCGAGAACAGACCAACCACCAGAAACGCGGGCCAGAAGTCGGTCCACACGATGGTCGGATGCCCTTGCACGTTGTGCGAGATCTGCAGCACGATGCCCGCGATCGTCACGCCGAGACCCAGCGAGATCTGCTGCACGACGCTCGCGACGCTCGTCGCGCGGCCCACGTCGCGGCTCGGAATGTCCGCATAGGCGAGCGAGTTCAGCGACGTAAATTGCAACGACGGAAACACGCCGCCGAACAGCACGACGAACCAGATCACAGCGTGCGGCGTTCCGGGACCGAACAGTCCATAACTTGCGATCGCGCAGCCGGCCAGCGCTGCGTTGAACATCAGCACGCGCCGGAAGCCGAAGCGCGCGAGCACCGACGACGCGATCGTCTTCATGAAGATCGAGCCGAACGCCGATGCGCAGGTGATCGTGCCAGCCGCGAACGGCGTCATGCCGAGCCCTTCCTGCAACGCGAGCGGCAACAGGAATGGCACGGCGCCCAGGCCGATCCGAAACAGCGAGCCAGCGACGACGCTCGCGTGAAAACTCGGGATGCGCAGCAGCCTGAGATCGAGCACCGGCCGTTCGACACGGCTCGCGTAGCGCCAGTAGACCAGCAGCAACGCGGCGCCGAGCACGCACATCGTCACCGATACACGGTCCGATACCAGTTCGCCGCCAACCAGCGACAGGCCGAGCATGAACAGAGACGCGCCGCTCGCCGACAGCACGAAGCCGGTCCAGTCGAGCGGACCGGGATGCGCTTCGCGCATGTTGGCGATGTGTTTGTTCGTGAGCCAGATGCCGAACAGGCCGATCGGAATGTTGACGATGAAGATCAGACGCCAATGCAGATAGGTCGTGATGAAACCCCCGAGCGGCGGCCCGACGACGGGCCCGAGCAGCGCGGGCACGGTCAGATAGTTGACGGCGCGGATGAAGTCCGACTTCGGCACCGACCTGAAGATGATGATGCGCCCGACGGGCACCATCATTGCGCCGCCGATGCCTTGCACGAAACGCGCGGCGACGAAGAGCGGCAGCGTCGTCGATGCGGCGGCCATCAGCGAGCCGGCCATGAAGATGCCGATTGCAGTGCGGAATACGGAGCGTGGGCCGTAGCGGTCGGCTACCCAGCCGCAGACGGGGATGAACACGCCGAGGCCGATCACGTAGGCCGTGATTGCGAGCTTTAGGGTGATTGGGTCGTGGCCCAAGTCCCGGGCCAGTACGGGTAGGGATGTGACGAGGACTGTCGAGTCGACGTTTTCCATGAACATCGCGCAGGCGACGATCAGTGGAACGATGAAGGTGCCTATTGCCAGAGGCATGGTTTTGGTTTGGTTTTTGTCTGCGACGCTGTTGAGGTTTGCTTGGGTTTTTGTGCTGCGCGGGCTGGGTTGGTTTGCTTGGGTTTGCGCTGGCATCCGCGATTACGTTAGCTTGCTTCACGCGTCGCCCCTGTGCGGGGCGGCACCTACTTTTCTTTGCCGCCGCAAAGAAAAGTAGGCAAAAGAAAGCGGCTAACACCGCCAACATTTCTTCTTGCCTGAGGGCCCCCAAAGGTTCTTACACTTCACACGGCAATCACGTGACTCTTGCTCGTTACCAGCGCTCTGAATGAACGCCTCACCCGCTTCACGCGCCCGCGTCGCAGCATGCCGTGCCAGCTATTCCAGCGCCGCCCAGGTGGCAAACTGTGTGTAGGCCGTAGAGCCTCGCATGCCTCACTTCGGACCGATAGCGCAGGCGTCCCACCCTGTAAGAGCGCAACCCTGTACGACGCGACAGCCTAC